>NZ_BCBI01000049.1:0-47827 GCF_001320565.1 Pseudomonas sp. NBRC 111132 | reverse complement strand
TGGCCCGTGCGCACCTGTGCGGCTGGCCGATGACCGTGGCCATCGGCGATCGCGTCGGCAGCCCGCTGGACATGTCGCCGCTGGACGCCCTCGCCTCGTTCGCCAACCCTGTGCCTGCCCTGCCGCATTTTTCCGGCAAGGATCGCGAACGCCATCACCTGCTCGCGCAACTGCAGCGTATGGACGCCACAGGCCTCGATCAGCTGTTGCTGCTTACCGGCGACCGCCTGCCCGGCCATGAACCAGGCCTGCGCCCGGTGCGCTACCTGGAATCGGTCGCCGCCCTGCAGATTGCCCGCCAGGCCTGCCCGCACTGGCTGCTGGGCGCGGCACTGAACCCGTTCAAGTACCACGAGGAAGAAGGCGGCGCCCAGTATTTCAAGGCCGAGAAAAAGCTGGCGGCTGGGGCTGACTTCTTCACCCTGCAACTGGGCTTTGATGCCGCCAAGCACCAGGAAGCCATGCACTGGATGCGCCGCCAGCCCACGCCCAAGCCCATGCTGGCCTGCCTCATGAGCCTCACCCACGGGCGCGCGACGATGCTCGACCATGTGGCCGGCGTCACCGTCACCCCGTCCATGCGCGACATGCTCGAAGCGGAGACCGCGCAGTCCAAGGTATTTGCCCAGGCGCGCAGTGTTGACCGCCTGGCCTTGCAGATCATCGGTGTAAAGCTGATGGGCTACGCCGGTGTGCACCTCTCAGGGGTGCACGAACTCAAGCAGTTGCTGGCCCTGGAAGCCCGTATCGAGCACTGGCAAACCCGGGTTCACACGCTGGAGCAATGGGCGCCCGCCTGGCAGGCCAGCTGGCAGATGCCCGGCCTGCCGGCAGTGATCTTCCATCCGCCGCAGGCGAGCTGGCGCCAGGGCGAGTCACAGGTCGATGCCTCGTTCAAGGAGAAAGCGCGCTATCACCTGATGCACGGCATGCATTCACTGCTGTTCAGCCGCCGCAACGGCCTGAGCAAGGCATTTGGCTGGGCGGTGCGCCAGCCTCTGTGGGCTACGCGCCTTGGCGCACAGGTGCTGCACAAGGTGGAGCGTGCGGTGAAACGGCCACTGGTGGGTTGCGATACCTGTGGCCGCTGCCGCCTCGAAGATACCTTGTACGTCTGCCCAGAAACCTGCCCCAAAGGCCTGGCCAACGGCCCCTGCGGTGGAACCGCCCTGAACCGCTGCGAGTTCGGCGACCGCGAGTGCATCCACAGCGTCAAGTACCGCACCGCCAAAGCCGTGCGGCAAACTGCCGTGCTGACCGAGCGGCTGATCCCGTGCATCGAGGTCGAAACCCGCCACCGCAGCTCCTGGCCGCAGTGGTTCGCAGCGCAGACGCCTCGGCGGCTCAGCCCGCAGCCAACGCCTCGAAGCCAGCCCGAATCGTAGCTTCGGGTAATTCATCGGCGATGAACACCATCACACTCTCGCGCGTTTCGCCAGCGCCCCACTCGGCGTCCCAATCGAAGCCATAGAGCTTGAGCACACCTTGGAATACCAGCTTGCGCTCCTCGCCGGCAATGTTCAGCACGCCCTTGTAGCGCAGCAGTTGTGTGCCGTGGGTTTCCAGCAGTTCGTTCATGAAGCCGCTGAGGCGATCGATATCCAACGCAGTGTCCGTGCGCAGCACCATCGTGGAGATACGGTCCGGCGTGGCGGGTTTGAGCACCGGGCGCAGTGTCGGTTTCAAGTTCGCACCCAGGTCAGGGTTGAGGTTGAAACCTCGCACATCCAGTAGTTCAGCCAGGTCGATGCATCCGTGTTCAACCACCCGGATCGCGGCCCGACCATTGATGCGGGCCAGGCGCTCGCGCAGCGCGTCTACCGCAGCCGGCTCGACCAAGTCTGTCTTGCTCAGCAGCAAGCGATCGGCAAAGCCGACCTGGGCCTGAGCGATGGTCTGGGTCAGGTGCAGTTCGGCATGCGCGGCATCGACCAGGGTGATGATGCCGTCGAGGATGTAGCGCTCACGCAGTTCCTCGTCGATGAAGAAGGTTTGCGCTACCGGCGCCGGGTCGGCCAGGCCGGTACATTCGATCACCAGGCGGTCGAAGGCGATTTCCCCGGCATCCAGGCGCTCGAGCAGCAGGTACAGGGCGCGGGTCAGGTCGCCATGGATGCTGCAACACACACAACCGTTGGCCAGGGTCATTACCTGCACCGGCTGGTCGCCCAGCAATTGGCTGTCAATGCCGGCCTCACTGAATTCGTTTTCGATCACCGCGAGCTTCAGGCCGTGCTCGGCCTTGAGCATGTGCTTGAGCAAGGTGGTCTTGCCGGCACCGAGGAAGCCCGTGAGGACGGTTACGGGAATAGGCGTCTGCACGCAGAAAGTCTCCTGAATCTGAAAATGACTGTGGGAGCCGGTTACCCAGGCTCCCACAGGTTCACACGTGTCGCAGGCTCAACAGCACTTGGGCCCGGACTTGCCGCCGTAACGCGCTTCTTGCCGTTCGCGGAAGAACGCTTCGTAGCTCATCACCGGCTTGTCCGGGTGCGTCTTCTGCATGTGCTCGACATAGTTGTCGTAGTCGGGCATGCCGACCATCAGGCGGGCTGCCTGCCCCAGGTATTTTCCCAGTCGACCCAAGTCGTTGAACATAACTGCAGTCCTCTCGATTACGCGTCAGGCAACGCCTGGAACGGGGTTTCCTTGTCGGTGCGCTCCTTGCGGCCCAGGGCGGCGTAGCCGACCTTGATGGCGAAGAACAGGATGCTGAAGACCACCAGCAGGAACAGAATCGTCAGGCCCGCGTTGGTGTAGGCGTTGAAGATCACGTGCTGCATCTGCCCGATGTCCTTGGCCGGGGCCAGCACTTGGCCTGCGTCCAGCGCGGTGCTGTACTTCTTGGCCAGGGCCAGGAAGCCAACCGCCGGGTTCGGGTCGAACAGCTTGATCAGGCCAGCAGCAGTGGTGCAGATCAGCAGCCAGACGGCCGGCAGCAGGGTGACCCAGATGTAGCGCTGACGCTTCATCTTGATCAGCACCACGGTACCGAGCATCAAGGCGATACCGGCCAGCATCTGGTTGGAGATGCCAAACAGCGGCCACAGGGTGTTGATGCCGCCCAGCGGGTCGATCACGCCCTGGTAAAGCAGGTAGCCCCAGAGTGCCACGCAGCCAGCGGTGGCGAGCAGGTTGGCACCCCACGATTCAGTGCGTTTGAATGCTGGCACGAAGCTGCCCAGCAGGTCCTGCAGCATGAAGCGCCCGGCTCGGGTACCGGCGTCCACTGCGGTGAGGATGAACAGCGCCTCGAACAGGATCGCGAAGTGGTACCAGAAGGCCATGGTGTTTTCACCTGGCAACACCTGGTGCAGGATCTGCGCGATACCGACCGCCAGGGTAGGCGCACCACCAGCACGGGCCAGGATGGTGTGCTCGCCGATGTCACGGGCGACGGCTTCAAGCTGCTCGGGTGTAATCAGGAAGCCCCAGCTGCTGACTGTCTGCGCCACCGACGCTACGTCTGCACCGACCACGGCAGCCGGGCTGTTCATGGCGAAGTACACGCCAGGCTCGATCACCGAAGCGGCGACCATGGCCATGATGGCGACGAACGATTCCATCAGCATGCCACCGTAGCCGATGTAGCGGGCGTTGGTTTCGTTATCCAGCAGCTTGGGGGTGGTCCCCGAGGAAATCAGCGCGTGGAAGCCGGACACCGCACCACAGGCAATGGTGATGAACAGGAACGGGAACAGGGTGCCCTTCCACACAGGGCCCGTGCCGTCGGTGAACTGGGTCAGCGCCGGCATTTTCAGCTCGGGGGCAATGATCAGGATACCGATGGCCAGGCCCACGATGGTGCCGATCTTGAGGAAGGTCGACAGGTAGTCACGTGGTGCCAGCACCAGCCAGACCGGCAGCACGGCGGCGACAAAGCCGTAGCCCACCAGCATCCAGGTGATCTGCACCCCGGTGAAGGTGAACGCCGGGCCCCATACCGGGTCCGCAGCGATCACGCCGCCCAGCCAGATAGACGCCAGCAGCAGCACTACGCCAACCACCGAGATCTCGCCAATGCGGCCCGGGCGGATGTAGCGCATGTAGATGCCCATGAACATCGCGATCGGGATGGTCGCCATCACCGTGAACATGCCCCACGGGCTTTCGGCGAGGGCCTTGACCACGATCAACGCCAACACCGCGAGGATGATGATCATGATCAGGAAGCAGCCGAACAGGGCGATGGTCCCCGGAATGCGGCCCATCTCCTCGCGCACCATGTCGCCCAGCGAGCGACCATTGCGGCGGGTAGACATGAACAGGACCATGAAGTCCTGCACCGCACCGGCCAGCACCACGCCGGCAATCAGCCACAACGTGCCGGGCAAGTAGCCCATTTGCGCGGCAAGTACCGGGCCGACCAAGGGGCCTGCGCCCGCGATGGCGGCGAAGTGGTGACCGAAAAGAATGTGTTTGTTGGTCGGAACGTAGTCCAGACCGTCGTTGTTGAGCACCGCCGGGGTGGCACGGCGAGGGTCGAGTTGCATCACCTTGGTGGCGATGAACAAGCTGTAGTAACGGTAGGCAACCAGGTAAATGGCCACCGCCGCGACCACGATCCACAAGGCGTTGATTGCCTCGCCGCGACGCAGGGCAACCACACCCAGCGCGCAGGCCCCTATGACTGCCAGCGCCAACCACGGAATGTGGCGTAGCAGGCTATTATTGTTGTTCATGGTTAGCTTCCAGCTGGTGGATTGGAAAGACCGCCCACCGAGTCTAGGGCGAGTCATCGCGCATTGCCACACTTGCTTTGGTCTAGAGCCTCTGCGGCCAGATTGCGGTACCTGATGCACATAACATTCTAACTATAGTCAGGATGTCACCTTAGGACCTACCCAAGGATCCATGCCATGAGCGATCACGACGAACGCCGCCGTTTCCAGCGTATCCAGTTCGACGCCCCGACCAGGCTTTGCCAGGGCGAACGTTGCTGGGAGGTGAAACTGCTCGACCTGTCCCTCAAAGGCCTGCTGGTCGAAAGCCCGAAAACCTGGGATCCCGACCTGAGCCAGGATTTCGAAGCCTACATCGTGCTCAACGACGAAGTGACCGAGGTGCAGATGCAGGTCGAACTGCGCCACGAAGAACCGAGCCGGCTGGGCTTCATCTGCCTGTACATCGACATCGATTCGATGAGCCATTTGCACCGTCTTGTGGAATTGAACGTGGCCGACAGCACCGAAATGATGCGCGAGCTGCGCGAACTCATCGAATAATGAAATCTCTTAGCTAGCTAATATCATTCCCACCGAGTGTTTCCTGTCTACCCAGACAGCTTTAAGCCTGGGTAGCAGAACTTTGTACACAGCTTTCCAATACAGCTTCTGACAAGTTGGTACGCCTTCTGCATTGGGATTTAGCACCCAATGCGGTCGTATCTGTGCGCGCTCCGATCAAAATATTGTATACAATTCTTGTGGCAATCATTTGAGGTAAGTGTCTACAGTAGCGGCACAACAATAAACAGAGAGCCTGCTCCATGACTACGTCCCCTAGCACGTCTCCCGCCAAGCGCCCCGAGGATGAAAACCTCGGCCTTGGTGCCAACCTGGCTTATGGTCTGCAGCATGTGTTGACCATGTACGGGGGGATCGTCGCGGTACCCCTGATCCTGGGGCAGGCCGCGGGCCTGAACGGTGCCGAAATCGGCATGCTGATCGCCGCCTCACTGTTTGCCGGTGGCCTGGCCACCCTATTGCAAACCCTTGGCCTGCCGTTCTTCGGCTGCCAGTTGCCGCTGGTGCAGGGCGTGTCGTTCGCCGGTGTGGCGACCATGGGTGCGATCCTCAGCAGCGAGGGCGGCGGTGGCCTGCCTGGCGTGCTTGGCGCGGTCATGGCGGCGTCGCTGATCGGCTTCCTGATCACCCCGGTGTTCTCGCGCATCACCAAGTTCTTCCCTCCCCTGGTGACCGGCATCGTCATCACCACCATCGGCCTGACCCTGATGCCAGTGGCCGCACGCTGGGTGATGGGTGGCAACAGCGCCTCGCCAGAGTTCGGCAGCGTGGCCAACATCGGCTTGGCCGGGTTGACCTTCGCCATCGTGCTGCTGTTGAGCAAGCTGGGCAGCGCGACCATTTCGCGCCTGTCGATCCTGCTGGCCATGGTGATCGGCACACTGATCGCCTGGTCGCTGGGCATGGCCGACTTCAGCAAGGTCACCGAAGGCCCGATGCTGGCCTTCCCCACGCCGTTCCACTTCGGCATGCCGGAGTTTCATATCGCCGCGATCCTGTCGATGTGCATCGTGATCATGGTAACCCTGGTGGAAACCTCGGCCGACATCCTCGCCGTGGGTGAAATCATCGACACCAAGGTTGACTCCAAGCGCCTGGGCAACGGCCTGCGTGCCGACATGGCATCGAGCATCCTGGCACCGATCTTCGGCTCGTTCACCCAGAGCGCGTTCGCCCAGAACGTCGGCCTGGTGGCCGTGACCGGGGTCAAGAGCCGCTACGTGGTGGCCACCGGTGGTGTGATTCTGGTGGTACTCGGCCTGCTGCCGATCATGGGCCGGGTGATTGCCGCCGTGCCTACCCCGGTACTGGGTGGCGCTGGCATCGTGCTGTTCGGCACCGTGGCGGCCAGCGGTATCCGTACTTTGTCCAAGGTCAGCTACAAGAACAACGTCAACCTGATCATCGTCGCGGCCTCGCTGGGCTTCGGCATGATCCCGATTGCCGCGCCGACCTTCTACCACCACTTCCCGAACTGGTTCGAAACCATCTTCCACTCGGGCATCAGCTCGGCGGCGATCATGGCCATCCTGCTGAACCTGATCTTCAACCACTTCACCACCGGCAACTCGGAAAACCAGTCGGTGTTCGCTGCGGCGTACGAGCGCACCATCCAGTATTCGGACATTTCCGCGCTGCGTGATGGCGACTACTTCAAGGACGGCAAGCTGTTCGATGCCGAGGGTAACGAAGTGCCGATGCTGGAGCTGGACGAGCATGGCAATGAAACGGTCAGGCGCGCTGCGGTTGCGGAGCATTGACTGCTGACTGAGCGGTGAGGTGGAGGGGGCCGATGCGCATCATCGGCCCCTTTTTCGTTTGCCTGTTCTGGCCTATCGCCGTCGATAGGGCCAGAACAGGCTACAAGTTACTCGAACAATGCATCCAGGGCTTGCTCCAGCCGGGTCACGGCAATCACCTGCAACCCCGCCGGTGGCTCTTTCGGCGCATTGCCCTTGGGCACGATGGCCCGCTTGAAGCCGTGCTTGGCCGCTTCCTTCAAGCGCTCCTGGCCACTGGGCACCGGCCGCACCTCACCCGACAGGCCGATCTCGCCAAACACCAGCAGACCATGGGCCAGCGGCCGATTACGCAGGCTGGACATGACCGCCGCCAGCAGCGCCAGGTCCGAAGCCGTTTCCAGCACTTTTACCCCGCCCACCACGTTGAGGAACACGTCCTGGTCATGGGTAGGAATACCGCCATGGCGGTGCAGCACCGCCAGCAACATGGCCAGGCGGTTCTGGTCCAGGCCCAGGGTTACCCGTCGCGGATTGGCCAGATGGCTATCGTCGACCAGCGCCTGCACTTCAACCAGCATTGGCCGGGTGCCCTCCCAGGTAGCCATCACCACGCTGCCAGGCACTTCTTCCTGGGTACGGTTGAGGAAGATCGCCGACGGGTTGGACACTTCTTTAAGGCCACGGTCGGTCATGCCGAACACGCCCAGCTCGTTGACCGCGCCAAAACGGTTCTTCACCGCCCGTAACAAGCGCAGTCGGCCATCGGACTCGCCTTCGAAATACAGCACGGTATCGACCATGTGCTCCAGTACCCGCGGGCCGGCCAGCGAGCCTTCCTTGGTCACGTGGCCAACCAGGAAGATCGCCGTGCCGCTCTGCTTGGCGTAACGCACCAGCAACGCCGTGCTTTCGCGCACCTGGGCCACGCCGCCGGGGGCCGATTGCAGTTGCTCGGTGAAAATCGTCTGGATCGAGTCAATCACCATCACCCTGGGTTTCTCGACGCGTGCCGTAGCGATGATGGTCTCGATGCAGGTTTCGGTCATTACCTTGAGCTGGTCCTGGGGCAGGCCCAGCCGCCGTGAGCGCATGGCAACCTGTTGCTGCGACTCCTCACCGGTGACATACAGCGCCGGCATGCCGACGGCGATGTTGCATAACGTTTGCAACAAAATGGTCGACTTGCCGATACCGGGGTCACCACCAATCAGCACCACAGAGCCATCCACCAGGCCACCGCCCAGTACGCGGTCCAGTTCAGTGCTGCTGGTGGTGAAGCGCGGGATTTCTTCGACGCTGACTTCGGCCAAGGTCTTGATCTGTGCCTGCTGCCCGGTCCAACCCGCGCGGCCGCTGCTGGGCGCAGCGGCGCCGCCGCTTTCGATCATGGTTTCGACCAGCGTGTTCCAGGCCCCGCATTCGCCGCACTGGCCGGCCCATTTGGGGAAGGTCGCGCCGCACTCGGTGCAGCCATACAAGCGCTTGGCCTTGGCCATGGGTGGGGTCTCCTGGAAAAAATCGCCATGATAGCCGAGCAGGACGTGTCTCGAACGCTTCGGGATGCGACAAAACTATTCGTTCTAACTGCAGTCAGTAGCCCTGAACACAACGCATGAAGCGTTTTAGTGGCTTACACTGCGTTAACCTTACCTTTTGTTACAAGGAACCAAACATGGGCATGCTCAACGAGTTCAAGGCTTTCGCGGTCAAAGGCAATGTCGTCGACATGGCGGTCGGTATCATCATCGGCGCGGCCTTCGGCAAGATCGTCTCGTCCTTCGTCGGCGACGTGATCATGCCACCACTGGGCCTGCTGATCGGTGGTGTGGACTTCAGCGACCTGGCCATTACCCTGAAGGCTGCCGAAGGTGACGTACCAGCGGTAGTGCTGGCGTATGGCAAGTTCATCCAGACCGTGATCGACTTCGTGATCGTGGCCTTTGCCATCTTCATGGGGGTGAAGGCGATCAACAGGCTCAAGCGTGAGGAAGCCGTGGCGCCGACTACGCCGCCGGTGCCTTCGGCTGAAGAGACACTGCTGACCGAGATTCGCGACTTGCTCAAGACGCAGAATCAGAATCGCTTGCCGTGAGGTAGCAGGGGGCTGCCTTGCAGCCCCCTGGCCTTACCAGTAGTTTTCGACCGCTACCTGCCCTGGCCGCTTGCTCAGGCTCAGTTGCAGGTCACGCGCTTTCAGCACTTTACGGGTTTCGTCGATCATTTCCGGGTTACCGCACAGCATCACCCGTGAATGCTCTGGCGACAGCGCCAGCCCCGCCGCCTTCTCCAGTTCACCATTCTCGATCAACGTGGTAATGCGCTGGTTCAACGCCCCTGGGTGTTGTTCACGGGTCACCACCGGAATGAACTGCAACTTGCCCGCATGCTCCGCCAGGTACTCGCGTTGCTCCAGCCCGGCGATTTCATCTACGTAGGCCAGCTCTTTGGCTTCGCGCACCGAGTACACCAGCTTGATGTTGTCGAAACGCTCCCAAGCCTCGAAGTCCTGCAGGATCGACATGAACGGCGCAATGCCCGTGCCCGTGGCCAGCAGCCACAGGTCGCGACCACCGACGAAACGGTCGAGGGTGAGGAAACCGAAAGCCTGACGGTCGATCAGCAAGGTATCGCCCGCACCCAGCCGGCTAAGCTCGCTGGTGAACTCGCCACCGGGTACCACGATGGAGAAAAAGTCCAGATGCTCATCATGGGGCGCGCTGACCATTGAATAGGCGCGCCACACCACGCTGCCATCGGCCTTGGTCACGCCAAGGCGGGCGAACTGACCGGAACGAAAGCGGAACCCCGCATCGCGCGTAACCCGCAGGCTGAAGAGGTTCGGCGTCAGCGGCTGAACATCGAGCAGGGTCTGGCGGGTGAACTTTTCGGCGCTAGCGGTCATATCGGGCTCCAGGGTTGGCGTGTGCACAGTGTCGCTTAAAGTGGCCTGGATAAAAACCACCGCTTTGTAGGGCCTCACCAGGGGTGATCGTGCCGAACTCGCAGAAAATCCTAAGTGCTATAACAAAAAAATCCCAACACCCAGGTAGGACTTTCCTACAATCATCGGGTACCCAAATGGATTGGATCCTACGCCCCGAGGAATGTCTCGATGCTTCACTGGAAACCCGAGCATCTTCATGCGTTCGTCAGCGAGCGCAACCCGCAGAAGCTGTTCGACATCGCTGTCCATCTGGCCCAAGAGCTGGGCATGGATTACCTTGGGCTCAATATCCGCATCCAGATCGCCACGCAGACACCAAGGCTGTACCTCTACAGCAACTACCCAAGTGAGTGGATCGAGCGCTATCAGCGCGACGACTTCTACAAGCAGGACCCAGCAGCGCACATGAGTCACAGTTCGACCACGCCCGTACTGTGGACTGACGACCTGTACCGAGAAGCCCCTCAATTTCGCGAAGCGGCCTGTCAGCACGGCTTGCGTCACGGTTGGACGCAATCGCTGCACGACCTGCAGCACAACGAAAGCCAGATCAGCGTGGCCAGGCCAGCCGAAAAGATCGACATCGTCGAGCTTTACGACAAGGCCGGCAGCGTCCAGTGGCTGTGCCATACCCTGCATGCCGTGCTTGGCGAACACCACCTGAACGCACTGTGCCCACCTCAACCAAGAATGAGCGAGCGTGAACTGGAAGTGCTGAAATGGTCGGCTGCCGGCAAGACCGCTGCCGACGTTGCCTGCATCCTGTCGCTTTCGCAAAGCACGGTGAACTTCCACATCCGCAGCGTGATCACCAAGACCAACGCTGCCAACAAGGCTGGCGCCATCGCCATCGCCGCCCTGCGTGGCTGGATCTGACCTTCACACCTGCGACCTTGGGCAAAGCCCTGTAGAATCGCCCGGCAAAGCCCGGAGCGAACCGCAACGGGCAGTTTCGTACCCGAGCCAGACGCCATGCCCCTGTTGACCACCCCCTACGCCGAACTCGACCTGATCCGCCAGCCGGAGCAGGCCAACGACCCGCTGCAGGCCTTCGATGCCGCCGACGAGTACCTGCTAGCGCAATTGCACGAACAGGCACCTGACGCCAACTGCCGGGTACTGGTGCTCAATGACAGCTTCGGCGCCCTGGCCGTCAGCCTGGCGGGCCGTCTGCAGGTGGTCAGCAGTGGTGACTCACATCTGGCGCACCTTGGCCTGGAAAAGAACCTGACGCGCAACGGTTTGACGTTCGATAGCGTGCCGTTCGTGCCCGCCAGCGAGCACTGGCAAGGCCTATTCGACCGAGTGCTGGTGCGCGTGCCCAAGACCCTGGCCCTGCTTGAAGAACAACTGATCCGCCTGCAGGGCCACCTGGCGCCTGGCGCGCAGGTGATTGCCGGGGCCATGATCAAGCACCTGCCACGGGCGGCCGGTGACCTGATGGAGAAGTACATCGGCCCTGTGCAGGCTTCGCTGGCACAGAAGAAGGCCCGCTTGCTGACGGCAACGGTGGCCGAACGCCCGCTCGCCCGCTCACCCTACCCTAGCCGCTACAACCTCGACGCGCCGGTGCTGGAGTTGGTCAACCACGCCAACGTGTTTTGCCGTGAGGGGTTGGATATCGGCACAAGGGCGTTCTTGCCCCACTTGCCCCGCGACCTGGGCAACGCGCGGGTCGCAGACCTGGGCTGCGGCAACGGCGTGCTGGCGATTGCCAGCGCCCTGGCCAACCCGGACGCTGAGTACACCTTGGTCGATGAGTCGTACATGGCCGTGCAATCAGCGCAGGAGAACTGGCGAGCTGCACTGGGCGAACGTGCCGCCAATTTCGTCGCGGCCGATGGGTTGGCCGGGGTAGAGAAACAATCGCTGGACGTGGTGCTATGCAACCCGCCGTTCCACCAGCAGCAGGTGGTGGGGGACTTCCTTGCCTGGCGCATGTTCCAGCAGGCGCGAGAAGCGCTGGTGGTGGGTGGGGCGCTGTACATCGTGGGCAACCGCCACCTGGGCTATCACAGCAAGCTGGCGCGGTTGTTCCGAGGGGTTGAGCAGGTGGCGGCTACGCCCAAGTTCGTCATTCTGAAAGCCCGCAAATAAGAGCCCGCGCCGCCCCTGTGGGAGCGGGCTTGCCCGCGAACACCGGCGAAGCCGGTGCCATCTATCGCGATGCCTGCTTCGCGGGCACGCCCGCTCCCACAGGCGCCCCCGCTGCTCTCAATGGGTGGTCAATCCCGCAGCCCCCATGAACAGCCGCATCACCCATGCCGCCACGCCCAGCGCGGCAACACTCATCGCCCAAATCAGCAGCAGCCAACCCAGCCGCTGCCACAGCGGTTTCTTGTCTTCCAAGCCATGTTTGCCCGTCATCATGCGGCCCTCCTAGTGATAACCGTCTTCGTGGGTCACCTTGCCGCGGAACACGTAGTAGCTCCAGAAGGTGTACATCAGGATGAACGGCAGGATGAACAGGGTGCCCACCAGCATGAAACCTTGGCTTTGCGGGGGCGCTGCGGCCTCCCAGATCGAGATCGACGGCGGGATGATGTTCGGCCACAGGCTGATGCCCAGGCCACTGTAACCCAGGAAGATCAACACCAGGGTGAGCAGGAACGGCGTGTAGTGTGCATTGCGCGCTACCGCCTTCAGCAGCCCGTAGAAGGTCACCAGCACCAGCAGCGGCACCGGCATGAACCAGAGCAGGTTTGGCATGCTGAACCAGCGGTCGGCGATTTGCGGGTAGGCGATGGGGGTCCACAGGCTGACGATACCGATCACCGCCAGCAGCACCAGCGCCAGCGGCCGGGCCATGTCGTGCATCTTCTGTTGCAGCGGCCCTTCGGTCTTCATGATCAGCCAGGTGCACCCCAACAACGTGTAGGCAACGATCAGCCCCAAACCACAGAACAGACTGAACGGGGTAAGCCAGTCGAGTGTGCCACCGGCGAAATGGCGGTCGACCACTTTGAAGCCTTCGAGGAAGGCACCCAACGCCACACCCTGGAAGAAGGTGGCGACCAACGACCCCCAGATGAATGCCTTGTCCCAGATATGCCGCTTGTCGGCCTTGGCCTTGAAGCGAAACTCGAAGGCCACGCCACGGAAGATCAAACCGATCAACATCAGGATAAGCGGCAGGTACAAGGCCTCGAGAACGACCGCGTAAGCCATCGGGAAAGCCCCGAACAGCCCCGCCCCGCCCAGGATCAACCAGGTTTCGTTGCCGTCCCACACTGGCGCGACAGTGTTCATCATCACATCACGGTCCTGCTCGCCCTTGACGAAGGGGAACAGCATGCCGATGCCCAGGTCGAAACCGTCCATCACCACGTACATCATGACGCCGAAAATGATGATCACGGCCCAGATCAGCGGAAGGTCGATACCCATGGCTCAGTTCCCCTTGTTCAGGCTGGCAGAGGTGGCCTCTCGGCCATCATCGGCGGCGGACAACGGCCGCGCCGGCGTGCGTTTCTGGCCAGGGCCACCCGGTGTGTGCTCGTCACCTTCCCCGGTCTGCGGCCCTTTGCGCACCAGGCGCATCATGTAGCCAAGGCCGGTGCCGAACAGGGCGAAATACACCACCACGAAGGCCACCAGGGTGAAACCAAGCTGGGCGTAGCTGTGGTTGGACACGCCGTCAGCCGTGCGCATCAGGCCATACACCACCCAAGGTTGGCGGCCGATTTCGGTGGTAAACCAGCCGGCCAGCAGCGCGACCAGCCCAGACGGGCCCATCCACAGGGCCACATGCAGGAACGGGCGCGAGCTGTACAGCGTGCCGCGCTTGCGCAACCACAGGCTCCACAGGCCGACGAAGATCATCAGGAAGCCGAGCCCGACCATGATCCGGAACGACCAGAACACGATGGTCGAGTTAGGCCGGTCCTCGGGCGGGAACTCCTTCATCGCCGGCACCTGCTTGTCCAGGCTATGGGTCAGGATCAGGCTGCCCAGCGCGGGAATCTCGACCTTGAAGCGGGTAGTCTCGGCCTTCATGTCGGGGATGCCGAACAGAATCAGCGGGGTCGGCTCGCCGGGTACGTTCTCCCAGTGGCCTTCGATCGCGGCAATTTTCACCGGTTGATGCTTGAGCGTGTTGAGGCCATGGAAGTCGCCAATCACCGCCTGGATCGGGGCGACGATAAGCGCCATCCACATGGCCATCGACAGCATCTTGCGCACGGCCGGGTTGTCACGCCCGCGCAGCAGGTGCCAAGCCGCCGAAGCACCGACGAAGAACGCGGTGGAAACGAACGCGGCTGTGGCCATGTGCATCAGGCGGTAGGGGAACGAGGGGTTGAACACCACTGCAAACCAGTCCACCGGCACCACCCGGCCATCGATGATCTCGTGGCCTTGTGGGGTTTGCATCCAGCTGTTGGAGGCAAGGATCCAGAACGTCGAAACCAGTGTGCCGAGCGCCACCATCACCGTGGAGAAGAAGTGCAGGCCACGGCCGACGCGGTTCCAGCCAAACAGCATGACACCCAGGAAGCCCGCCTCGAGGAAGAACGCAGTGAGAACTTCGTAGGTGAGCAGCGGGCCGGTGACGGCGCCGGCAAAGTCGGAGAAGCGGCTCCAGTTGGTGCCGAACTGGTAGGCCATGACCAGGCCAGAGACCACGCCCATGCCAAAGTTGACGGCGAATATCTTCGACCAGAAATGATAGAGATCACGGTAGACCTGGTTGTGGGTCCTCAGCCAGAGGCCTTCGAGGACTGCCAGGTAGCTCGCCAAGCCAATGGTGATGGCCGGGAACAGGATGTGGAACGACACGGTAAAGGCAAACTGCATTCGGGCGAGCTCTAAGGCCTCTATTCCGAACATGGTGCTTCCTCTTCAGATAATCCGGCGTCCGGGCTTGTGGCCCCAGTCGCCCACTGCCCCCACTGGGTCGAGTACGGCGCGTTGGAATTGTTCTGTTCGATCGCAGGGATTTCGGCCCAAGGGCCCGATCGTTACATCTGGAACGATTGATCCAGATCAACGACTGCTAGGAAGCATAGTCCCGAATGGCCTGACGGGCCGTGTGGTTGATTGCCGCGTGACCGGTTGCCCCACCCTCTTTCATAAACCGTGGAAAAGTGCCGACCTGGGCAAACAGTAACCGTTTGTTACAAACAGATGATACGCTGCGCACCCCTCTACTGCGCCGAGGCCCCTGGTTTCCGATGTCCGATTCCGCACCGCAGTTGTTGCGTCACCACCGCCCTTTCCTGGCCTTCTGGCTGGCCCGCGTGTTCACCGCCAGCGGCTTCCAGATGCTCACCGTGGCCATTGGCTGGCACCTCTACCAGTTGACCGGCAATGTGCTGGACCTGGGCCTGGTCGGTCTGGTCGAATTCGCCCCACGGGTGTTGTTCATGTTGCACACCGGGCATGTCGCCGACCGCTATGACCGGCGCAAGGTCGCTGCCTTGTGCCAAAGCCTGCAGGGGCTGATTGCCCTGGCGCTGGCGGTGGGCAGCGCGACCGACAACGTCACCCGCGAACTGATCTTTGCCCTGGCCTTCCTGCTCGGAGCCACGCGTTCGTTCGAAATGCCGGCAACCCAGGCCTTGTTGCCCAATGTGGTGCCACCTGGGCTGTTCCCGCGGGCGGTGGCGGCTTCGGCGTCGGCCACCCAGTCGGCCACCATCGTGGCGCCGGCAGTGGGCGGTTTCCTGTATGCGTTCGGCAGCATCTGGGTGTACGGCCCGACCGTTGCCCTGTACGCCATTGCCTGTGTGCTGACCCTGAGCCTGCAGGCACGCGGCCAAGTCGCCCAACGTGGGCGCGCCAGCATCGAATCGCTGCTGGCCGGCATCCGCTTCATCCGCAGCCGGCCCGATATCCTCGGCGCCATCTCGCTGGACCTGTTTGCAGTGTTGCTGGGCGGGGCCACCGCGCTACTGCCGGTGTTCGCCAAGGACATCCTGCTGACCGGCCCGATGGGCCTTGGCCTGCTACGTTCGGCACCCGCGGTGGGGGCGTTGCTGATGTCGCTGTGGCTGGCACGCTTCCCGTTCGAGCGCAAAGTCGGGCGGACCATGTTCACCGCCGTTGGCGTGTTCGGCGTGGCGACCATCGCCTTCGGCCTGTCGACCTCGTTCTGGTTCTCGCTGGCGGTGCTGGTGGTGCTGGGCGCGGCGGACATGATCAGCATGGTCATTCGCAGCTCGTTCGTGCAACTGGAGACACCGGATGAAATGCGCGGGCGGGTGAGTGCAGTGAACGGCTTGTTCATCGGTGCCTCGAACCAGCTCGGTGAGTTCGAATCGGGGGTGACGGCGCACTGGTTTGGCACAGTGCCGGCGGTGGTGATGGGCGGGGTGGGCACCTTGGTGGTGACCGGGGTATGGATAAAGCTGTTCCCGACCCTGGCCAAGCGCGATCAACTGCACAGCAAGCCCACCAACTGAACGCCGTGGCCCGATCACTGGCCGCTCAGAGCATCAAGGTCATGCAACGTTCATGGCCGCTGCGGGCCGTGTAGCCATCGCCACTGTCCATCCAGCCGGTGGCGCGGTACAAACCCAACGCCGCATGGTTGTCGCGGTCCACTGACAATTGCAGGCATTCGACATCCGGCCACATCGCGCGCACCACTGCCGGCAAGGCCTGCATGCACCCACGGCCCAAGCCACGCCCCTGCAAGCGTTTGTCGACCTGCAAGGCCGTTATCATCGCCGCACCAGGCTTGGCCCAGGCGGGTAGAAATGCCCCGCACTGAAGCAACAGCAACCCTTGCGGCACGCTGTCGAGCACAATCACCAGTGCACGCCGTTGATCGCTTTTGCAGTTGAGCAGCAGATACAACGCACTGGCCACATCACCGGCATGGCGTTGCTGCGCTGGGTGCAGCTGGATATCGAGCAATTGGGCGCGCTGGGCCTGGTTCAGGTCACGGTAGTCAATCAACTGCACAGCGCTGCTCCCACGAGGCCGCATGCCGCGCGGCGCAGAATCGGCAGTATATCGCGACATTGATTACCGCTCACCGAGCATGCTGGTATGATGCGCGGCTTTTTTCCTCCCCACACAAAACCACGGCAACCGGTACGGTCTGTGCTTTGCTGATGGGGTCGATACATTCATGGCGCCGGGGGCGCCTTGGGGAGCGGGCATGCTGGAAAGGCTGTTTCAACTAAAAGCACACAACACCAACGTGCGCACCGAGATTCTTGCGGGCGTTACCACCTTCCTGGCCATGGCCTACATCCTGTTCGTCAACCCGAGCATCCTCGGCGAGACCGGCATGGACAAAGGGGCGATCTTCGTCGCCACCTGTCTGGCTGCAGCCATCGGTTCCACCACCATGGGCCTGATCGCCAACTACCCGATTGCCCTGGCACCGGGCATGGGCCTGAACGCGTTCTTCACCTACACCGTGGTGCTGCACATGGGCCACACCTGGCAGGTGGCGCTGGGGGCGGTGTTCCTGTCGGCGGTGATGTTCTTCCTGCTGTCGATCTTCCGCATCCGCGAATGGATCGTGAACAGTATCCCGTTGCCGCTGCGTTCGGCGATTGCCGCCGGTATCGGCCTGTTCCTCGCGCTGATCGCCCTGCATAACGCTGGCATCGTCGTCGATAACCCGGCCACTCTGGTGGGCCTGGGCGACCTCAAGCAACCCGCACCGATCCTCGCCACCCTGGGCTTCTTCCTGATCGTCGGCCTGGAGTCGCTGAAAGTGCGCGGCGCCGTGTTGATCGGCATCCTGGCGGTGACCATCGCCTCGATCGTGATGGGCGTGACGCCGTTCGGTGGCATCGTCTCCATGCCGCCGTCGCTGGCCCCAACCTTCTTGCAGTTGGACATCGCTGGCGCGCTGGACGTCGGCCTGGTCAGCGTGATTTTCGCCTTCCTGTTCGTCGACCTGTTCGACAACTCCGGCACCTTAATCGGCGTGGCCAAGCGCGCCGGGCTGATGGGCAAGGACGGCCACATGCCGAAGATGGGCCGTGCCCTGATCGCCGACAGCACCGCCGCCATGGCCGGTTCGCTGCTGGGCACCTCGACCACCACCAGCTACATCGAATCCGCTGCGGGCGTGAGCGCCGGTGGCCGCACCGGCCTGACCGCCATCGTGGTGGCCGTGCTGTTCCTGCTGGCGTTGTTCTTCGCCCCGCTGGCCGGTAGCGTACCGGCATTCGCCACCGCCCCGGCCCTGCTGTTCGTCGCAGTGCTGATGGCCTCTGGCCTGGCGGAAATAAACTGGGACGATGTCACCGAAGCCGCACCGGTGGTGGTGACCGCCCTGGCCATGCCGCTGACCTACTCGATCGCCAACGGCATTGCCTTCGGCTTCATCTCCTGGACCGCCGTCAAGCTGATTTCCGGCCGCCACCGCGACCTGAACCCGGCCCTGGTGATCCTTTCCATCCTGTTCGTCATCAAGCTGGGCTGGTTCAACGCATGAGTGCTGCTTTCGACCCCTCCTCCTACGCCACCCAGCTGGACGCCAAGGTGGCCCGGCTGCGCGAGCTGCTGGCGCCGTTCGGCGCGCCGGAGCCGGCCGTTTTCGACTCGCCGCGCGAGCACTACCGCCTGCGCGCCGAATTCCGCCTGTGGCGCGAGGATGGCCAGCGCCACTACGCCATGTTTGCCCAGGGCGATAAGCACAAGGCGATCTTGATCGACGATTTCCCCATTGCCAGCCAGCGCATCAATGCCCTGATGCCGCGCCTGAAGGCGGCTTGGCAGGCCAGCGAGGAACTGGGCAACCGCCTGTTCCAGGTGGAGTTCCTCACCACCCTGGCTGGCGATGCGATGATCACGATGTGCTACCACCGCCCGCTGGACGAGGCATGGGAAGTGGAAGCGCGGCAACTGGCTGAAGCGCTGGGCGTAAGCGTCATTGGCCGCTCCAAGGGCAAGCGCCTGGTGATCGGCCGCGACTACGCGATTGAAGAACTCGACGTGGCCGGCCGTGTGTTCAGCTACCGCCAACCGGAAGGCGCGTTCACCCAACCCAACGGTGCGGTGAACCAGAAGATGCTCAGTTGGGCCTTCGAGGCCATCGGTGAGCGTGAGGACGACCTGCTGGAGCTGTACTGCGGCAACGGCAACTTCACCCTGCCGCTGGCTACCCGTGTGCGCCAGGTGCTGGCCACCGAAATCAGCAAGACATCGGTCAATGCCGCGTTGAGCAACCTCGACGAGAACGCTGTGGATAACGTGCGGCTGGTGCGGTTGTCGGCAGAGGAGCTGACCCAGGCGCTGAATGAGGTGCGACCCTTCCGTCGACTGGAAGGCATCGACCTGAAAAGTTATGAGTTCGGTACCGTGTTCGTCGACCCGCCGCGGGCGGGGATGGACCCGGATACCTGCGAGCTGACCCGGCGCTTCGAGCGGATCCTGTACATCTCGTGCAACCCGGAAACGCTGGCGGCAAACATTGCCCAGTTGCAGGACACACACCGTATCGAGCGGTGTGCGTTGTTTGACCAGTTCCCCTATACCCACCATATGGAGAGCGGGGTTCTACTGGTCAGGCGCTGACCGTCGCACATTTGGGGCCGCTTTGCGGCCCCAAAGGTTTGAATCAGAAGTCGAAGAAGACTGTCTCCCCTTCCCCCTGAATACGGATATCAAAGCGATATGCCGTCTTCCCATCCACTTCGCAACGCTTGGCAATCAAGGTTTCACGCCGCTGTGGCTGTTCGATCAGGTTGAGCACCGGGCATTTGGCATTGGCCTGGGCCTCATCATCGAAATACAGGCGCGTGTGCAGGTGAATGTTGATGCCACGGGCAAACAGGCTGATGTTGATGTGCGGCGCCATTGGCACGCCAGCAGCGTTGTTCACCACACCCGGCTTGACCGTGTGCAGCGTCCACTCACCGGCATCGAAGGTGGTAGCGGTGCGGCCAAAGCTGTTGAAGGCGTTTTCCAGGTTGTAGGCATCCTGGTACTCGCCGTTGGCATCTGCCTGCCACACCTCCAGGAACGAATCGCGCACCAGGTGGCCGTTACCGTCGTACACCTGGCCGATCAGCAGAATGTGCTCGCCCGGCGCGTCAGGCTTGGCCAGGCGGTTCCAGATTTCCTGGTCGCGGGTCGGGTTGCCGGCCGCTTCCAGGGCCAGGCCGATGTGCACGTAGGGGCCGGCAGTCTGCGAAGGGGTTTCCGGCAGCAGTTCGATTGGCATGGCGGGTTCCTCAGCAGTTTTCGAAGTGGGTCTTGCGCTGGCCACGCAGCACGATGTCGAAGCGGTAGGCCAGGCAGTCCATCGGGTTGGCGTTGCTCATGTCGAGCTTGGCGATCAACTGCTGCACGGCTTCAGGGTTGGCGATCGACTTGACGATCGGGCACATCGGGATCAGCGGGTCACCCTCGAAATACAACTGGGTAATCAGCTTGGTGGCGATCGACGGGCCGCTGATGGCGAAGTGGATGTGCGCCGGGCGCCAGTCGTTGGGGCCATTGCGCCATGGGTACGGGCCCGGCTTGATGGTGCGGAAGCTGTAGTAGCCGTCACGGTCGGTCAGGCAGCGGCCAACGCCGCCGAAGTTCGGGTCCAGCGGGGCCAGGTAACGGTCGTTCTTGTGGCGATAGCGGCCGCCGGCGTTGGCTTGCCACATTTCTACCAGGGTGTTCGGCACAGGCTTGCCATACTGGTCGACGACACGGCCGGCGACGATGATACGCTCACCGATCGGCAAGCCACCGTTGTTGAAGTTCAGCAGCAGGTCATGGTCGTGGGTGCCGAAGCCCAAGTGGGAAAAGTCCGGACCAGTGGTTTCGCTGATCGACTGCGGAATGCTGACCAGTGCCTGGCGCGGCGAGCGGGCGATGGACGTTTTGTAGTCAGGCGTAAGGGCTTTGGGGTGCCAGTTGCGATCACGGATCACGAAGCGGCTGTTGTCCTGTGCGGGCATGCCGGTTTCCTCTCTTGGAATTATCTGAACGCCTGGGCGTGGCAGGCGGACTTACAGTTTCCGACAGGTCGCGCACGATGAATATTGAAATCAACCACACGAAACATAACCAAATGGTTATACATAAACACTTTGCCCTGACACTTGCCGCTGTCGTGAACTAATCTTTGTCTTCTTGTTTCACGCTCGGGAGAGCACTCATGGAATGGCGAAAAGGCCGACGCAGCGACAACGTGGTCGATGCCCGAGGCGAGGGTGGCGGTGGCGGCGGCATGCGTTTCGGCGGCGGCAAAGGGCTGGGGCTCGGGGCGATTCTGCTGATCGTCGGTATCGGCTGGCTTACCGGGCAGGACCCCTTGCAGATTCTTGGCCAGCTCACCGGCCAGATGGAACAGCAGCAGCAACAAACGGCGCCCAGTGGTGCGGGCGGCAAGGCGCCGCCGGCCAACGACCAGCAGGCCGAGTTCGTCGCCTCGGTACTGGGCGATACCGAAGACACCTGGAAGGCCCTGTTCGCCGAGGCCGGCAAACAATACCGCGACCCCAAGCTGGTGCTGTTCAGCGGCCAGGTCAACTCGGCGTGTGGCTTTGCCTCCGCAGCGGTCGGGCCGTTCTATTGCCCGGCGGACCAGCGGGTGTACCTGGACATGTCGTTCTTCCGCGAAATGGAAACCCGCTTCGCTGCGGCCGGCGACTTTGCCCAGGCCTATGTGATCGCCCACGAAATCGGCCACCACGTGCAGACACTGCTGGGCGTTTCGGCCAAGGTCGATGCCGCACGTCGCAGTGGCCAGCGGATGGAGGGCGACAACGGCTTGCTGGTGCGCCAGGAGTTGCAGGCCGACTGCCTGGCCGGTGTTTGGGCCTACCAGGCCCAAAAGCGCCTGAATTGGCTGGAGCCAGGTGACGTCGAGGAAGCGCTGAATGCGGCCAATGCCATTGGCGATGACCGCCTGCAACAGCAGGGCCGTGGGCGTGTGGTGCCGGACTCCTTCACCCATGGCACTTCGGCGCAGCGGGTGCGCTGGTTCAAGACCGGGTTTGCCGAGGGTGAAGTGAACAGCTGCGATACCTTCAGTGCACGTAACCTCTGACACGGATTGGGGCCGTTTGGCGGCCCCAATCATCCAGTTACAAATCTGCTGAAAAAGCGTTTCAGCTTCCCCCATCATTGCCGATAACTCCTGCACGAGTCAGCGGGCATCCAGAACAACAACGCCTGGCGATCGAAGATCAAAAGAGCGAAATCAACTTCTGGAGAGCGTGCATGAACAGCTGGTTCGCCAACATCAGCGTCAACCTCAAACTCGGCCTGGGCTTCGGCCTTGTGCTGGTCCTCACTGGCCTGCTGGCCCTCACCGGCTGGACCAGCCTGGGCAGCCTGATCGACCGCAGCAACTGGATGGGCGATATCGGCCAGTTGAACAAGGATCTCACTGACCTGCGCATTGCGCGCCTGCAGTACATGATCGCCAACGGCGACGATACTGCCGCCGCCAACACCCAGGCCAAGCTGGACGCCTTCAGCAAGCAGCAAGCCTACCTGGCCACCACGTTCAAAAGCCCGGAAAACATCAAGCTGCTGGGTGAGCTGGGCGACACCATCAGCGCCTACAAGCTTTCGTTGAACAAGATGCGCCAGGGCTACGACGCCACCCGCAGCGCACGCGTTACCATGGACAGCTCGGCCACCCGTGCCGACCAGGCCATGGACGCCCTCAGCCAGGAAGTGATGGCACGCCCCGAGGCCGACAGCGTGCGCCTGGCCCAGTACCAACTGATCAGCAAGGCCCGCCAGCAACTGCTGCAGGTACGCATCGATGTGCGCGGCTACATCGCCGACAACAGCAGCGCCAACGAGCAGGCCGCCCTGCGCCAGCTGGATGCAGCGCTGGCCGACATCGACAACCTCAAGCGCCAGCTGCCCGCCGAAGACGCCCGCCTGCAACAGTTCGAAAGCTCGGTACTGGCTTACCGTGACGCCGTGCGCCAGTTCCGCGATGCGGTCGCCAACATCACCACCTCACGTGCCGAAATGACTGTGCAGGGCGCCGATATCGTCAAGCGAAGCGATGCGCTGTACCAGATCCAGCTGCAGCGCCGTGACATCGAGAGCACCCAGGCCCGCAGCCTGCAGGCCATCGCAACGTTGCTGGCGCTGCTGGTCGGTGTGCTGGCAGCGGTGCTGATCACCCGCCAGATCACTCGCCCGTTGCACGACACCCTGGTGGCCGTGGAGAAGATCGCCAGCGGCGACCTTACCCAGCACATGCGCGTCACCCGCCGCGACGAACTGGGCGTACTGCAGCAAGGCATCGCGCGAATGGGCACTACCTTGCGCGAACTTATCAGTGGCATCCGCGATGGCGTCACCCAAATCGCCAGCGCCGCCGAAGAGCTGTCGGCAGTAACCGAACAGACCAGCGCCGGCGCCAACAGCCAGAAGGTCGAGACCGACCAGGTAGCCACCGCCATGCACGAAATGGCCGCCACCGTTCAGGAAGTGGCGCGCAATGCCGAGCAGGCCTCGCATGCCGCAACCGGTGCCGATGACGAAGCCCGCGCCGGTGACCGAGTGGTGGGCGAGGCGATTGGCCAGATCGAGCGCCTGGCCGAAGACATGCACCGCTCCACCGAGGCCATGACCCTGTTGCAGCAGGAAAGCCAGAAGATCGGTAGCGTGATGGACGTGATCAAGTCAGTGGCCGAACAGACCAACCTGCTGGCACTCAACGCGGCGATCGAGGCGGCGCGCGCCGGCGAGGCCGGGCGTGGCTTTGCCGTGGTCGCCGACGAAGTGCGCGGCCTGGCCCAACGCACGCAGAAGTCCACCGAAGAGATCGAAGAGCTGATTGCCAGCCTGCAGCAGGGTACCCAGCAAGTGGCCAGTGCCATGCAGGGCAGCCGTAGCTTGACCGACAGCAGCGTCGAACTGGCGCGCAAGGCCGGGGCTTCGCTGGAGAGCATCACCAGCACGGTGTCGAGCATTCAGTCGATGAACCAGCAGATTGCCGCGGCGGCAGAGCAGCAGAGTGCGGTGGCTGAAGAGATCAGCCGCAGCATTCTGAATGTACGTGATGTGTCGGAGCAGACGGCGGCGGCCAGTGACGAGACGGCGTCGGCGAGCGTTGAGCTGACGCGGTTGGGTGGGCAGTTGCAGACACTGGTCAGCCAGTTCCGCGTCTGACTTGAAGCCCCTGGGGCCGCTTAGCGGCCCATCGCGACGCAAGGCCGCTCCTACAGGAAATCGCGTTCCCCTGTAGGAGCGGCCTTGTGTCGCGAAAGGAGGGCGAAGCCCTCCCAGCGCCCGAACAGGCTTACTTGACGATCATCCCCACCCCACGCCCACGCGGATCAGAAGCGGTCTCGAGCTTCGCCCCATCCACCCGGATCGCCTGGATATCGCCCATCTCCCAACCCTGGTCCTCCAGCACGTAACCCATCTTCTTCAGTTCATCAGCTACCGGCCCGGTCAGGGGCGCATAGCTGTCAAAGTAGATGGTGTCCTTGGGCAGCAACTGATGGTGCACCCGCTGCGCCGCCACCGCCTTGTCCAACGGCATGCCGTAGTCGTACAGGTTGTTCATCACCTGGAAGATCGAGGTGAAGATCCGTGAACCACCCGGGGTACCGATCACCAGCTCGACCTTGCCATCGCGGGTCATCAGGCTAGGGCTCATCGATGAAAGCATGCGCTTGCCCGGTTCGATGGCGTTGGCATCACCGCCGACCACACCAAAGGCGTTAGCCGCACCCGGTTTGGCGCTGAAATCATCCATCTCGTCGTTCAGCAGGAAGCCCGCGCCCTTCACCACCACGCCACTGCCGTAGTCGAGGTTGAGGGTGTAGGTATTGCTGACCGCATTGCCTTGCTTGTCGACGATCGAGAAATGCGTGGTCTGGTGCGGCTCCAGCCCTGGCTTGACCTGGTCGGTGTCGGAAATGGCCTTCGGGTTGACCTGCGCGGCGCGCTTGGCCAGGTAATCCTTGGCCACCAGCTGGTCCACCGGCACCTTGGTAAAGGCCGGGTCGCCAAGGTAGTCGGCACGGTCGGCGAACACCCGCTTTTCGATCTCTGCCAACAGGTGGATGTACTGCGCCGAGTTGTGCGCCACCCCTTTGAAGTCCGCCGCGCGGTCTTCCTTGATGCCCAGCAACTGGGCCAGTGCCACGCCACCGGAGCTCGGCGGTGGGGCGGTGTACACCACATTGCCGCGCCAGCTTACGGCCATCGGCTCACGCCACACGGCCTTGTAGTCCTTCAAGTCTTCTTTGGTGATCAGGCCTTTGTCGGCCTGCATCTGCGCAACCAGCAGGTCGGCGGTCTTGCCCTGGTAAAACTCGCTCACGCCCTTGTCGGCGATGCGCTCCAGGGTCTGGGCCATTTCCGGCTGTTTGAACAGCTCGCCAACCTTCATGTTGCCGAAGTAGTCGTTGAAGTTGGTCGCTGTCTTGAACATGCCCTGGGCATCGTTGCGGTACTGGTACTGTTTTTCCGCCACCTTGAAGCCGTTTTTCGCATAGCCGATGGCCGGGGTCAGCAACTCGCTCCAGGGCAGCTTGCCGAACTTCTGGTGCGCCTCCCACAAGCCCATCACCGTACCGGGTACACCAGCGGCGCGTACACCAACCAGGCTCAGGTTCTCGATGACCTCGCCCTTGTCGTCCAGGTACATGTTGCGCGTGGCGGCCTTGGGCGCGACTTCGCGGTAGTCGAGGAAGTAGGGCTTGCCGTCGATGAACAGGGTCATGAAGCCGCCACCACCGATGTTGCCGGCCTCGGGGTAGGTCACCGCCAGGGTGAAGGCGGTTGCCACTGCGGCGTCCACCGCGTTGCCGCCCTTTTTCAGAATGTCGGCGGCTACCTGTGCACCATATTGATCAGGTGCGGCCACCGCGCCGCCCTCCAGGTTGGCGGCGTAAACCGAGGAACAGCTCAGAATCGCGGCTGCGAGAGCCAGGTACTGGAACGGGACAATACGCATGACACTTCCTTGGTGTTGTTTTTGTTGAGCAGTCAGTAAGGCCGAAGCGCTTCGACTGTGCAATCAACCGTAGGAAGTTTCGCCGCCTGTGGGCAGGATTTGTCGCGTTCAGGCAACTCAGCAGGCGTACATCGCCAATTTGCGCTGGATGAAGTCCAGGAAGCACTGGATACGCAGCGCCAGCTGGGTGTTGCGGTAGTAGACCGCGTGGATCGGCTGACGGTAGCCATTATTGGCTTCGCCCAGCAGCACTTGGAGGCGCCCGGTGCGGATGTCTTCGTGGGTCATGAAATGCGACAGGCTGACGATGCCCTCCCCGGCTAGCGCCAGCTGGCGCAGGGTCTCGCCACTGGAGGCGAGCAATGCCGGGCGGATGCTGAAGCGGTCGCCCTGGGCGTGGCGCAGTGGCCAATGGTTGAGCGATTCGGGCTGGCTGAAGCCGAGCAGGCAGTGGTTGGCCAAATCCTCGACGCGCTGCGGTGTGCCGTGCTGCTCCAGGTAGGCAGGGCTGGCCAGTACCTGCACGGGGCTGCAACCCAGGTTGCGCGCATGCAGGCTGGAGTCGGCCAGCTCACCGATGCGGATCGCCACGTCGGTGCTCTGCTCCAGCAGGTCGATGATCAAGTCGTCGGTGTTCAGCTCCAGCTCGATGCCCGGGTACTGGCGGCGGAACTCGCCGATCCACGGCAGGATGGCATGCAGCATGAACGGCGCAGCGGCGTTGATGCGCAGCCGCCCGGAGGGGGTCTGGCGGTTCATCGAGAGGCGCTCTTCCATCTCGTCCATCTGCTCCAGGATCAGCCGCGAACGCTCGAGGAAGAAACGGCCCTCCTCGGTCAGGTCCATGCGCCGGGTGGTGCGGTTGACCAGCGTGGTGCCCAGCTTGCCTTCCAGCCGCGACAGGGTGCGGCTGACGGCGGAGGGGGTCTGGCCCATCTGCTCGGCGGCGGCGGAGATCGAGCCGCAGTCGATGACGGCGACGAATACCTGGAGTTCTTCGGATCGGGTTATCACACGATTGGCCTTGGCAGGGGTATGCGGTGATTGATAGCGGGTCATCGGAGTCTGTGCAAGGGGCCGCTGCGCGGCCCCAACCTCCCATTACTGCGCCTTGCCGAATACCTTGTCCAGATGGGCTTCATACGCTGCCAAGGCAGCCGGCACATCCGGCCGCTTCATCACATCCACCGCCAGGAAGGTCGGCAGGCCGCTCATGCCAAGGAACTGGTTGGCCTTGTGGAACGGGAAGTAAACGGCATCAACACCCTTGCCTTCGAAGAAATCGCTCGGGTCATCGAACGCCTGCTGCGGCGCGTTCCAGGTCAACGACAGCATGTACTGCTTGCCGTGCACCAGGCCGCCGCTGCCGTACTTTTGCGAGTGGTCCGAACGGGTGCGGCCATCATTGGCGTAGAGGCTGCCGTGGCCTGCCGTGAAGACTTCGTCGATGTACTTCTTCACCGTCCACGGCGCCCCCATCCACCAACCGGGCATCTGGTAGACGATCACATCAGCCCAGATGAATTTCTCCACCTCTGCCTGCACATCGTAACCACCGTCAATGAATGTCTGCTGCACGTCGAACCCGGCGCGGTCCAGATGAGCGAGGGCCGCTTCGTGCAAGGTTGCGTTGAGACGGCCATCAGAGTGAGCGAACTGTTTACCACCATTGAGCAGAAGGATCTTTTTCATGCTGGCCTCCACGGCCGAATCAAAATTCAGGCCGGCAGATTAGAGGCTCACGGGTGTGGGATACAGCAGTGACGGGGCAAAATACAATTGATCAGAAGTCACGAATTGGCAATGAATTATTGCCGTAGAATCAGCTCACCAACCATCATCGAGTAGCGCCCCATGAGTGAGCAGTTCGCCTTCATCCTCAAAGCCAAGACCCACCCGGAAATGGCTGATGCGTTCGAAACCCTGTTCCGCCCCTACGTCGAGCCAAGCCGCCAGGAGCCAGGCTGCATCGAGTACCACATGCTGCGCGACAAGGAAGACCCGAGCCTGTTCGTGTTCTTCGAAGTGTGGGCCGACCAGGCTGCGCTGGACGTGCATTCGGCCCTGCCGCACATGACAGCGTTCTTCGAAAAACGCATGGAATACCTGGAGCGCGATTTCGATATCCAGCGGGTCGACATGCTCAGCGCATCATCTGCTAACCGTTAATCAGCAGATGGCCGCCGAGTACGGCCAGGCCGATGAAGAAGCAACGCTTGAACAGCAGCGCACTGATGCGCTGACGCAGCCACTGCCCGGCCAGCATGCCAAGCAGGGCCGGCGCCAGCATCAGCAGCGATGCCCCCAGCGCCTGGCCACCCAGGGCATCCTGCCCAGCCAGGCCAACGGCCAAGGCCAGGGTCGAGACCGTGAATGATAGGCCCAAGGCCTGGATCATCTGCTCTCGGCTCAGACCCAGGCTCTGCAGGTAGGGCACAGCGGGCATCACGAACACCCCAGTCGCCGCCGTGACCACGCCAGTGACCAGGCCGCAAAGCGGCCCCAGCCAACGCTCGTGCCCCGCAGCCACATGAAAGCCCAGGCCGACCAACCCATACAACGCATAGACCAGCAAGGCGGCTCCCAACGCGTGGGCAGCCCACGGGCCGCTGTTGATTCCCAGCCAAGCGCTGCCCAGCCATGTACCGACAAAGATCATCACCAGCATCGGCCCCAGCCGCACCAGCAGCGCCCGCAGGTGCCCACCGCTGGCCAACTGCCAAAGATTGGTGAGGGTCGAGGGCACGATCAGCAATGCGGCAGCCTGCGCCGGTGACATGGCCAGGCCCAGCAAGCCCATGGCAATGGTCGGCAGGCCCAGGCCGATCACCCCCTTCACTGCACCAGCCAGCAGGAAAGTCAGTACCACCAGCAGCGAGAGTGCTGGGCCAATGTTCTGGAAGAAAGTGAGCAAGGTAGTCATGGGGCCGATGATGGCGTACAGCGAACGAGGTGAAAATCTGCCATATACTCAGCCAGCCTCTTGCCGAGACAGAGCCACATGCACTTCGACCTGATCGACCTCAAGCTGTTCCAACACACCCTGGAGTGCGGCAACATCACCGCCGGCGCCAGCCGCAGCCATCTTTCACTGGCAGCGGCCAGTGCGCGCATCCGCGCCATGGAAGCCTCGCTGGGTATTCCTTTGCTTGAGCGTAACCGTCGTGGCGTACAACCGACGCCGGCCGGCCAGGCGTTGTTGCAGCATGCGCGGCTGATAACCCAGCAAGTCGAGCGCTTGCAGTTCGACCTAAGCCAGTATGCGCAGGGGCAGCAAGGCCAGGTGCGCCTGCTGTGCAACACCGCTGCGCTTACCGAGTACCTGCCCGAACTGCTGGCCAGCTTCCTGGCGGAAAACCCCGGTGTCAGCGTGGACGTGCAAGAGCTGCCGAGCTTGCGCATCGTGCAGTCGATTACCCAGGGCATCGCCGACCTGGGCATCGTTTCCACCGCTGCCCCCAGCGAGCATCTGCAAACCCGGCCGTTTCGCGACGACCCGCTGGTGCTGGTGACACCGCTGGGCCACCCGCTGGCCCATGCAGCCGCGCCCAGCTTCATCGAAAGCCTGAGCCATGGCTATGTCGGCCTTGGGGCTGGCAGCGCGTTGGCACTGTACCTGGAAGAGCAGGCGCTGCGCGAGGGGCGGCGCATGCGGATTCGGGTGCGGGCAGAAGGGTTTGACGGGGTGATTCGCATGGTGGCGGGCGGTGCAGGTGTCGGGGTGGTGCCGCTGGCAGCGGTGCAGCGCTGGCAAGGGATGTTGCCGTTGCATTGGGTAGCGCTTGAGGAACCATGGGCCAACCGCAAGTTGCTGGTATGCGCGCGGGATTTTACTGCGCTACCGGGCTATGCCGCAGGGCTGGTCACCACACTCTGCGGCTGAGGCAAGCAACAAGTGCAGGTAGTGCCGGCCAGCATCACCGACCTGCATTTATGGCGCGTGGGCAAAGACCGGTACGCCTGCAATCTCGGCTGGCCAGCCAAGTCGCTCTCAGCGCCAACAGCGTGCGCCAGGCTCTGGGCGGGCACGAAGAACTGGCGCACATCACCGTCGAGGTAAAACGCCTGGCATAGCGCGGGCAGGCAGCTGGACGTCGAGCCCAGGCAACTGCGGCTCGGCCGATGGGCCTATGGTGACCCGTCATTCAGCCAGTCACCAGGAGTTGTGCCATGTCCGATTTCATCACCGTCCTGCGCGAAACCTGCCCGACGCCGGTCGTGGACGCCACCAAGTGGAAGCGCATCGGCGGCGATCCGCACACCGTCAACCTCAATGCCTACCTGTCTGCCGACGGCAGCAAGATCATGGGTACCTGGATCTGCACCCCAGGCAAGTTCGAGGTCAACTACGAGAAGTGGGAGTTCTGCCACTTCCTCGATGGCTACTGCATCATCACCCCGGAAGGCGAAGAGCCGAAACACCTGAAAGCGGGTGATGTGTTCGTGATCGAACCTGGGATGAAAGGTACCTGGGAAGTGGTCGAGACCGTGCGCAAGTATTTCGTCTTTGCCTGATCAGAAATTTCCACCCGATATAGGCCCTGTGGAAAACGCTAAATTTCCCACAGGGCCAGAAACACTCTTGAACAATTTGTTTGAACAAGGCAACAAAAGAGCGTGAATTAATCAAAGCATTGAACCACAGTTACATGGCCTTACACATCCCCGCCCATTTCTGTAGTCCTTTTCTGAATCTAATCCCTACCTCTCAATGCGTATTGCCCTCGCACTCACTCAGGCCTAGCCTGCACTGACTGCCCCCATTCGTGGGTAGCATTGCCCAATCAAAAGTTGCCAGGGAGAGGTAGACATGGCTTTCGATGCATATATTCAGATTGACCGTATTCCAGGCGAAGCACGGGACGAAAAATACAGTCAATGGATTGAAGTACTTAGCTATGACTTTGGGGTCAGTCAAAGTACATCCGCCACTGCAAGCTCGGCTGGTGGTGCCACATCCGGCCGAACCTCCGTCACCAACTTCACATTCACCAAATACCTCGACAGTGCCAGCTGCAAGCTGATGGAGGCCAGTTGTACAGGGCAGCATCTCAAAGCGGTGAAGCTGGCACTCTGTCGCGCCGGCGGTGACAAGCTCAAGTATTACGAAATCATTCTTGAAGAAGTCATCATTGCCGAGTACTCGCAGAGCGTCGACACCGGTGTACCGCTTGAAGTAGTACAGCTCAACTACGGTCGAATCAAGACCACCTACACCCAGCAACGGCGCATCGATGGCGGCGGTGGCGGCAACATCGCCGGCGGCTGGGACCGTATCGGCAATAAAAAATACGCGTGAGGCTCAAGTCATGTCCGAAGCCCGCGCGTTTCTCAACCTCAAGCTGCAAAACTATCATCGGCTCAAATCCGACCTCGCACTGAGCGGCCATGCGCTGGAAAAATTTGATGTTCTAAATTCGCACATTGCCAATACGGTGGTGCGTAGCGGTGAGCTTATCATCATTGGCGACCCCACCACGGCTTCCTGCACCAGCCAGGAAGCCTGGATGATGAGGCAGGCTGCCATTGTGCACATGGGGCTGATGCGCAACGGCCAAGGTGTGGATAACTTCTTTCTGGATAATTTCGAGACTTTGAAAAGCCTGATCGCGCATGCGTCCATGGGCGCTGGAATGGTCAGTGACGGATGGAGCAGGCACCTGAAGGCTATCGAGGTCACCTTGATGGATATCGAGAAGCTCCACCAGCAGTTTCTTGGGTCAGGAACGATGACAGCCCGCGAACAGTTCTATGCGAAGCGATCGGCCTTGTTCATGAAACTGGATGAACAGTTGGGCAAGATGGCGGCTTATGGTTCAGGCCTGAGAAACAAGGGATCGATCAAAAGGACGCTGGGAATATCCACCAAGCGTTATATTCACACAGGCGAAATAGCCGGTTACGCCAACAAGGTAGCCAGTGTCGCGAGGGCATCCAGCTTGATCAAACAAGGAACTTACATAGGCGTAGCACTTGAAATCGCAGCCACTGGACTGGATATCCACAACGCTTGTACGCTCGGTCACGAAGAGGATTGCACAAGGGCAAAGTACATCGACGGAGGCTCACTCGTGGGAGGCCTTGCAGGAGGCGGTGCAGGCGGATATTTGGGTGGAGCTATTATCGCGCCAGTTTTATGCGCAGCGATCGGGTTACCAACAGGTGGAACAGGTGGGCTTCTTTGTGCAGTTATAATTGGTGCCGCAGGCGCCACAATTGGAGGCAAGGCTGGTGGGGAGAAAGGTGAAGCTTACGGCGATTTTTTGTATAGAGCGCTCTCAAACTGATGGCTATTGAAGATGGGATCATTGCAGCCGTCATTATAAATTTGATTATCATCACAATGATCACTCAGTTTTTAGTCGCCTCACGACGCACAGAATATTTTGAATCCCTATTCCCCAAAAGCAAATATATAAAACAAAACAAACTACTCTACGAGCGAGCCGGATCAATCGGCAAGATGATGCGCACGGGCGCAATCTCAACAATACTTGCATTACCATGTTTTTTTACAAAAAGAAATCTAGTAGATAGGCAAGAGATCGAAGGCTTTCCGAAAAAAACCAAGATCTTACTTGTAACACTTTGGGCGCTGCACATCACTCTATTCAGCGCCTTGATAATAGCGCATTACCTATAACGGTTTAGCAAGCGCATTACGTAACTTGCAAACAATATGGCTGCCAACACAATAAAAAATCGCGGGCGGGTCCCCTTCCCTCTGGTGCGCAGTTACAGAGGAAAGGCCGCCCGGCCCGCGATGAAGTCCTCGCTTGTCAATCCTTCTTGCGATACCCCTCGACGATGGCCGAGAAATCCTTGCCCCCTTCGCCGCGCAGGCTCATGGCCTGATACAGCTGCTGGGCCACAGCCCCGAGGATCACCGGCTGGTGAGCCTGGCGTGCCGCTTCGGTAGCCAGCCCCAGGTCCTTGAGCATCAGTTCGGCGCCAAAGCCACCGGTGTAGCCACGCGATGCCGGCGCGGTTTCAATGATACCCGGCCACGGGTTGTAGGTGTCCGAGCTCCAGCAACGCCCGGTCGAGCTGTTGATGATGCCGGCCAGCACCTTGGTGTCGATACCCAACGCGTTGCCCAGGGCCATGGCCTCGGACACGCCGATCATCGAAATACCCAGCAGCAGGTTGTTGCAGATCTTGGCAATCTGCCCGGTGCCGACTTCCCCGCAGTGCACGATGTTGCGGCCCATCTGCTCGAGTACCGGCTTGAGGCTGGCGAACAGCTCGGCACTGGCGCCGACCATGAAGGTCAGGGTGCCAGCCGCCGCGCCGCCAGTACCACCGGACACCGGCGCGTCACCCATGTCCACACCTTTGCCCGCTGCGGCCTTGGACACATCACGGGCGGTCTGCGGGTCGATGGTGCTGCAGTCAACGGTCGGCGTGCCGGGACGAATACCGGCCAACACGCCGTCCTCGTTCAAGTACACGCTGCGCACGTGGGCTGCGGCCGGCAGCATGGTGATCACCAGTTCGCTGTTGGCTGCCGCGTCCTTGGGCGACGGGCTGATCTGCCCGCCCAGTTCTGCCAACTCGGCCAGCACGGCCTTGTTCAGGTCGAACAGGTTCAGCTGGTGCCCGGCTTTGATCAGGTTGCGGGCCATGGGCGCGCCCATGTTGCCCAGGCCGATGAATGCGATACGCATGACTTCTCCTTAGCGCAGGCTGATGGTGGTGTTCACACCGTCGTTGACGCTGTCGTCATCGAACCAGCGGGCAGTGACGGTCTTGGTCTGAGTGTAGAACTGCACCACTTGCTTGCCGTACGGGCCGAGGTCGCCGAGCTTGGAGCCACGTGAGCCGGTAAAGCTGAAGAACGGTACCGGTACCGGAATCGGGATGTTGATGCCGACCTGGCCGATATCGATTTCGCTCTGGAACTTGCGTGCTGCCGCGCCGCTTTGAGTAAACAGGCCGGTGCCGTTGCCGAACGGGTTGGCGTTGACCAGGGCGATGGCCTCGTCGAGGGTATCGACTTCCAGGGTCACCAGCACCGGGCCGAAGATTTCCTGGGTATACACCTGCATATCGGTCTTCACGCCCGAGAACAGGGTCGGGCCAACGAAGTTACCTTGCTCGTAACCCGGCACCTTGACGTCGCGGCCGTCCAGCTCAAGTTTGGCGCCTTCCTTGATACCGCTTTCGATCAGGCCCAGGACGCGCTCCTTGGCGCGCTTGGAAACCACCGGGCCAACGTCGGTGCCTGGCTCACAGCCGGCATTGACCTTGAGCTTGCTGGCGGCTGCCTTGATATCTGGCAGCCATTCGCGGGCCTTGCCCACCAGCACCGCCACCGAGGTGGCCATGCAGCGTTGGCCCGCCGCACCAAAGGCAGCCCCTACCAAAGCATTGATGGTTTGCGTACGGTTGGCATCGGGCAGCACCACCGCATGGTTCTTGGCGCCCATCATCGACTGCACGCGCTTGCCGTGTTGGCTACCGAGGTTGTAAACGTGGGTGCCGACTTCGGTTGAGCCGACGAAGGAAATCGCCTTGATGTCCTGGTGGGTGCAAATGGCATCCACCACCTGCTTGCCGCCGTGCACCACGTTCAGCACACCGGCCGGCACACCGGCTTCCAGCGCCAGCTCCACCAGCAGCATGGTCGACAGCGGGTCTTGTTCGGACGGTTTGAGCACGAAGGTGTTGCCGCAGACGATGGCCATGGGGAACATCCACAGCGGGATCATCGCCGGGAAGTTGAACGGGGTGATGCCGGCGCACACACCGATCGGCTGGCGCAGGGTGTAGGTGTCGACACCGCTTGCGACGTTTTCGGCAAATTCGCCCATCTGCAGGGTGCCGATGGAGGCGGCGTGCTCGACCACTTCCAGGCCGCGGAAAATATCGCCTTCAGCATCGGCCAGGGTTTTGCCTTGTTCGGCACTGAGCACCTGGGCAATGCGTTTGGTGTGTTCGCGGATCAGCGCCTGCAGCTTGAGCATGATGCGCATGCGCGCGCCGATCGGGGTGTCGCGCCAGGTCTGGAAGGCTCGGTGGGCCGCGGCCACGGCAGCGTCGACTTCCTCGACGGTGGCGAACGGTACGCGCGCCAGCACTTCCTGGCTGGCCGGGTTGACGATGTCGCGCCATTCGGTGGTTTTGGACTCGACCCACTGGCCGTCAATCAGCAGCTTCACCTGCTCGACCTTGGTGCTGTTAGGGGATTGCGGTGCGTTCATCTGCGTTCTCCTTGGAATTATTGTCGGGACGAGATCGCCAGCGCCGGGCAAACGCGAGATGGCGTCCTGAGGCTTGTTTCGAGTATAGATGTGCAAACATCCAACAAGAACGCACAAAAAAACCGGATCATCATGCAAAAAGACCTCACATCCCTGAGCGCGCTCAACTGGGACGATTTGAAGTTCTTCCTTGAAGTGGCCCGCACCCGCAAGGCCAGCAGTGCCGCCAAACGGCTGAGTGTGGACTACACCACCGTGTCGCGGCGCATCAGCTCGCTGGAGGGCGCGCTGGGTACCTTGCTGTTCGAAAAGTCGCGGACCAACGGCTTTGTGTTGACCGCCGAGGGCCAGCGCTTGCTGGGTTATGCCGAATCGATCGAGAGCACGCTGCACATGGCCTGCGAGCAGGTGTCCGGGTCGGGTGTGGCGTTGTCGGGGCATGTGCGCATGGGCTGCACCGAGGGCTTTGGCAGCTTCTTCATCACCCCGCAGCTCAGCCATTTCGTCGATGCCTACCCGGCGATTTCGGTGGACATCCTGCCGCTGCCGCACTTCATCAGCCTGTCCAAACGCGAGGCGGACATCGTCATCGCGCTGGAGCGGCCGGAGCATGGGCCTTATGTGTGCTGCAAACTGTGCGACTACCGCTTGCGGCTGTATGCGACCCAAGACTACCTGGACAACCACGCGCCGATCCGCCAGGTGGCGGACTTGGCCAAACATCCGTTCATCAGTTACGTGGATGACCTGGCGTTCAGCTCCGAGCTGCTGTACCTGGCCAACCTCATCCCCAGCGCCAGCGCGCATTTGCGCAGCACCAGCGTGATCGCGCAGTACACCGCAGCGTTGCAGGGGCGAGGGTTGGCGATCTTGCCGTGCTTCCTCGCCGCGCAGGACCCTCGGCTGGTGACGGTGTTACCGGAGGAGATCGAGGTGACGCGCCAGTTCTGGATGTACTGCCGGGAGGACTTGAGAAAGTTGAAGCGGATTACCCTGTTGTGGGATTACATCCGAGGTGTGACGGAGACGAATGCGCCGTTGCTGATGGGTGACACACGCCAGATGCGCTTTGCTCAGGAATGATGGGGTTGCTGTGCAACCCCAAACCCTCCCGTCAGTAAGACGCCACCACGATAGACACGCGCCGGTTCTCGGTGCGCCCGGCACTGGTGCGGTTGTCCGCCACCGGCTGGGTACTGCCCAGGCCACGGCTCTGGATGTTCTGCGGCTGCATGCCGACCCCGACCAGCGCCTTGGTCACGCTCTGAGCGCGGCGTTCGGACAATTGCTGGTTATACGCCGCCTTGCCCGAGGCGTCGGCGTGCCCGTCCACCCGCACGCCCTGGATGCCAACGCTGAGCAGTGCCTTGCCAATGCGCTCGACAATCGCCTGGCTCTGGCCGTTGAGGCTGTCCAGGTCACTGCCGAACAGCACCTTGCCAGACAAGTCGTACGCCCAGCCTTCGTCGGTCGGGGTAAAGCCCTCGCGCTTGAGCACGGCAATCTGTTCGGGGGTAAGGCCCTTGGGAGGGGCGGTCTGGCAGCCAGTCAGTGCCAGCACGGCGAGCAACAAGGCCCACAGCGGGAAACGTAAAGCCTGTATCACGGGTTCAGCTCCTGTTCTTGATTTCGTTGGCGGACCGTTCCGTCTGCGCCACTTGCCAATGGCCACGGCGTTTACGCTTGGCCTGGTACATCGCCGCATCGGCGGCATTGAGAAGACTGGCGGGGTCAGCGCCGTCATCCGGGTAATAGGCAATACCGACACTCAGTGAGGTGGCGATACTGCGGCCACTGTCCAGCTGCACCGGCAGCTTCATGCTGGCAACGATCTTCTCGGCGATGTGTTCGGCGTCCTTGCGCGACTGCAAAGGTGTCAGCAGCACGGCGAACTCATCACCGCCCAGGCGCGCCACCAGGTCGTGTTCGCGCAACTGGGCGCGTACGCGGTCGGCCACGCTGATCAGAACCTCGTCGCCTACGGCATGGCCGAGGGTGTCGTTGATTTGCTTGAAGTGATCGCTGTCGAGGAACAGCAAGGCCAAGTGGTCCTGCTGCCGTGCAGCATTGCGCACGCTGCGGCTCAGGCGCCCCTCGAAGAAGGCCCGGTTGGGCAGGCCAGTCAGGCTATCGTGGCTGGCCTGGTGGGCCAGGCTCTGGTTTTCACTCTGCAGGTGGCTGTGCCACACCTCCAGTTCGTCCAGCAGAGCATTGAAGTCGTTACCCAGCTCGTTGAGCTCGGCAATCGGCGCTTCCGGCACACGCCGGTCGAAGCTGCGCTCGCGGCGGGCGGCGTGGGCGACACTGGCCAGGCCACGCAGAGGGCGGGTGATATCGCTGAGCAGGCGCCGCGACAGGTACTGGGCAGCCAAGGCGCTGAGGATGGTGCAGAACAGGATGCCGGCCAGACCGCTGAGCAGGAACAGCAACAGGCTACGGCCCTGGCCGACCAGTTCGATATGCCCGACCTGTTGTTGCTGGTGCAGGATCGGCAGGTTGACCGGCTCATCCAGCAACGCGGTGGCAACCTGCACTTCCAGTTGCGCGAGCATGTCGGTGTCGCCGCGTTGCCAGTGCGCCAACAGCTCGCCTTCGTCGTTGAAGACCTTGGCCTCAGCCACTTCCTCGGTACTGGCGATCAGCGCCAGCGATTCATTGGCGGCGGCGCTGTCATCGAACACCACCGCTGCCTCTACGGTGTAATTGATCGAGCGGGCAATCAGCTGCAGGTTTTGGTTGGCGTAGACACGCAGGGCGAGCACGCCCAGCAGGGTCAAGGAAATACCCGCCAGGCCCACGGCAAGCAAGGCGACGCTGAGGTGGCCACGGCCCAGCACCGAGCGCAGGGTGGGGCGCACGCTACGCTTGCGGGTCGGTTTCATGGCTGCACCGCCCGGCGCCGCGACAATTGCAACACACTGGGATGAATACGCACGCCAGAGCGCGCCACCGAGTCGAGGTTGACATCAAAGGCCACCTGCTGGTCGCTGACCCGCAGGCAGAACAGGCTGCCGACCGTGCAGGGGTCATCCGCCTCGCTGATGCTCAACACCGGATGGCCGCTGACACGCTGGAACAGCTGGTCGCGCTGGCCCTGGTCGAGCTTGCCGATATAGATGGCATCGCAGGCCTGGGCGACCTGGGTATCTTCTGCCAACAGGCGCCGCACCTGCAGGGGGCGACCGGATTCCTGGACATGGCCTTTGATCAGGTCATCGGCGTATTCGGTCGGACCGACCAGGCACAAGCGCAAGGGTGAGGGTTCTATAGGCCAGCGGGCGTAGCTGAAGATACCCAATACGACCTGGGTGACTGCCTGGGCGCGTTGTTGAGCCCGAGCGGCGGTTGTGGCGGAGTCTGCCTGGGCAGGGCCTGTGTAAAGGAACAGGGCGGCCAGCAATAGCGAAAGCGCACAGCTTGTCACTCGCCTTGCGGCCACGTGCATGTGGGGAGTCTCTTAAAATCCTTTCTCGAATTGGCGCAACGATAGCACAAGGCCGCTCCTACAAGGGACCGCGTTCGGTATCAGACTTGTTCCAGCATCAACCCTGAAATACGCCGCACCTTGCGCGCCACCGCTTCTTCAAAAATGCCCTGCCGAGGCTCGACCAGGCTGAAGCAGTGCTTGGCGCGGGTGATGCCGGTGTACACCAGTTCCTTGGTCAGCACCGGGTTGAGCGCATCCGGTAGCACCAGCGCCGTGTGGCTGAACTCCGAGCCCTGGGACTTGTGCACGGTCATGGCGAACACCGTTTCCACTTCGTTGAGCCGGCTGGGCAGGACGAAACGCACGCCGCCACTGCCATCGTTACGCGGGAAGGCCACGCGCAGCAGCGGCTCACCGCGCTCATCCGGCAAGTGCAGGGCGATGCCGATGTCACCGTTCATCAGGCCCAGGCCGTAATCGTTGCGGGTCACCAATACCGGGCGCCCTTCGTACCAGTGCTGCTGGCTGTCGATCAAGCCAGCATTGTGCAGCACCCGCGCCACCCGCTCGTTCAGGCCTTCGACGCCCCAGGCGCCACGACGCACTGCACACAGCAACTGGAAGTCCTCGAAGCTGTGCAGCACCTTGCCGGCCCATTGCTCCCACGCGGGGTCGTCAGCAGCGGTTTCGAGTGCTGGCCGATAGCGGCCAAGGGTACGCAGGTAGCTGCGGTAGCCTTGCGGGCCGTCGCTGCCGCGGTTGAGGCCATCGAGCAACAGGCGGTCGAAAGCACGGTCCTGCTCGTGCTTGAGTGCCAGGCTGTGCACGTCGGCGGGTGGCGTGGCCAGCAAGTTGCGCGCCGCATGGGAGTCCTGCCGGTTGACCAGCCGGGCCAGTTGGCCAATGCCGCTGCCTTCACCGAAGCGTCGCGAAAAACGCAGCATCACCACTTGCTGGGCCAGTGGATTGCGCTGTTCGTCGCCAGCCTTGAGGCCACTGCCGGCCAGTGACTCGCCACTGATCTGTTCCAGCCATGCTGCGGTCGCCGGCGAGTAATAGCCCTCTTCGGCATCCCGGCACAAGTCGCCCAGCACCGCACCGGCTTCCACCGACGCCAACTGGTCCTTGTCGCCCAGTAGTACCAGGCGTGCCCGAGGCGGCAAGGCATCGAGCAGGTTGGCCATCATTTCCAGGTCGATCATCGATGCTTCGTCGACCACCAGCACATCCAATGGCAACGGGTTGCCAGCATGGTGGCGGAAGTGCCGGGAGCCCGGGCGGCTGCCGAGCAGACGATGCACGGTGCTGACTTCTGTGGGAATGTGCCCACGCACTTCGGCGCTGACCTGCAGGCGCTCGACCTGCTGGCCAATGGATTCGGTGAGGCGCGCAGCGGCCTTGCCGGTCGGCGCGGCCAAGCGGATGCGCAGCGGCCTGCCCTGCTCCACTGCCGGCCCTTGCAGCAAGGCCAGCAGGCGCACCACAGTGGTGGTCTTGCCCGTGCCGGGGCCACCCGTGATTATGCTGAAACCGGCACGGGTGGCCAGCGCGCAAGCGAGCTTCTGCCAGTCTACCTGGCCAGCTGGCGCACCACCGTCGAACAGCTGAGCCAGGCGATCGGTCAGGTCGGTCAGCGGCGCTTCGGCCTGGGTCAGGCGCTGGCGCAGGGTATGGTCGATACGCCGTTCATAGTTCCAGTAGCGGCGCAGGTACAGACGCTGGCCGCTGAGCACCAGTGGCCGCGCTTGCTGGCCTGGGCTATCGCCCTCGGCCACCAGCGCGCTGGCAGCGATGCGCTGGCACCAGGCATTCAAATCGAGGTTGGCCAGCAGTTGCGAGGGAAGCAGCAAGGGGCCTGTCAGCGCATCGCCCTCCGGCGGCAACGACAGGGCGAAATCAGGCTCGGCCAAGGTCTGTTGCAGGTCGAGGCAGACATGCCCGTGCCCCAGTTGATGACTGGCCAGCGCCGCCGCCAGCAATAACAAGGGATCACTGCCGGGAGCGCGCTCTTCCAGGAACGACACGAATGCGCGGTCCAGCGCGCGCAGCCAGCCCCGTTCTACCCAGCGGTCGAGCAGTTGCAGCAGGTCACCGCTGTCATGCTGTGGTGCCAGCGCCAGCAGGTGCTCGGCGTGCAACGGCGTGGGCAACAGGTCGACAAGGCTTCGGCTCATTTCACGGCTCCGGCAAACAGGTCCTGCTGTACGGGTGGGTGCTCGCCACGGAACAGCGCATCGAGGCTTTCGATCAGCTCACGCGGTGGCTTGGCGTGATACACGCCATGGCCGCTGCTGCTGGCACCACGCAGGAAGATGAACAGGGCACCGCCAACATGGCGGTCGTAATCGTAGTCCGGCAGGCGGGCACGCAACTGCCGGTGCAGGGCCAGCAGGTACAGCACGTACTGCAGGTCGTAACGGTGCTCGATAATGGCCTTTTCCATGGTTTGGGTGTCGTAGGCCTGGATGTCCGGGCCCAGCCAGTTGGACTTGTAGTCGGTGACGTAGTAACGCCCGTCCAGCTCGAAGGCCAGGTCGATGAACCCTTTGAACATGCCGTTGAGCACGGTCGGCTGCGCCGCCGGGCGCGCCAGGCCGGGGTGGGTGTGGCGTGCGACAAGGCGGTCGAGTTTTTCAGCATCGACCTGGTGGCTGGCGAACCAGAACTCCATTTCGATCTGGTAATGATGCAACTGGCCCAGCATTACGCTCTGGTCGCTGCCTGGCAGCGGTAACGCCTCGCCCAGCAAGCGTTGCATCCACTGGCTCAGGGTGGGGATCCAGCCGGTCCAGTCGCGACGGTTGCAGCGCTGGCCAACGGTGCGCTCAATCAGCTGTGGGTTGCCGCTGACCTGGCTAAAGCCTTCACGACCCGCCCATTCCAGCAAGCCATGCAAGAAGGTGCCTGGGTTTGGCCCCCGCGGGAAACGGTGGATATCGCCGCTGTCAGCCGGGACCTCGCGCAACACCTGGGCATCGACCGCCTCGTCATCCAGCAGTTGCTGGGCCTGTGAGCTGTCGGCACCGAGGGTCTGGTCGCCTACGCGCAGGGCGCTGTAAGAAGCGATCCACCAGTGCTCGGCGGCCGCGCGGCGGGGCTTGCGTGCGGGCAGCAGCTCACGCTCGGCGTGCGGCACGCGATACGCCTGCTCATTGGCCTGCGGCAGGCCCGGGCAGGTAATGTGCGGGCATGTCGACGCCAACGCCTGCAACCAGTCCGTCAGCTGCTGCGAGCCTGTCAGGGCAAGGCCGCCACCCAGCAGGTAACCCAATGCCGATCGGTGCAGCTGCGAACTCTTCTGGTTGCCACGCTTGAGGTCGGCGACCCCCAACCAGCACGCATGCTGGGCGCGGGTCAGGGCCACATAGAGCAGGCGCAGGTCTTCGGCCAGGCGCTCGTCGTCAGCGCGCTCGATCTGTTCCTGATCCGGGGTGAGGGTGAGGTGGGCGTTACCTTCGCTGTCATGCCAGGCCAGCGGCAGGCGGCTGCCGTCCACCGGCTTGCTGGTGCAGATGAACGGCAGGTAAACCAAGGGATACTCCAGGCCCTTGGACTTGTGGATGGTCACGACTTTGACCAACTGTTCGTCGCTTTCCAGGCGCAGGATCTGCTCTTCACCGGCCTGCCCGGAATTGGCGAGGTGCTCGGCCAGGTGGCGGATCAATGCCTGTTCGCCGTCCAGCTCACCAGCAGCCTGCTGCAGCAATTCGGCCAGGTGCAGCAGGTTGGTCAGTACCCGCTCGCCATCGCTGCGGCGGATCAGCGTGCGCGGCAGCTGGAAGTCATGCAGCAGGTGCCGCAGCATGGGCAACACGCCCTGGCGTTGCCAGGTATCGCGATAATGGCGAAAACGCATGACCCAGCCTTCCCAGACCCGCTCGTCCTGGTTCAGCTGGTCCAGCGCGGCCAATGACAGGCCCAGTGTAAGGCTGGCCAGTGCGGCCTTGAGCAGGCGCTCGGAGTCGGGCTCGGCGCAGGCCTTGAGCCAGGCCAGCAGGTCGTGGGCTTCCTGGGCGGCGAACACCGAGTCCTTGTCGGACAGGTACACACTGCGTACATCGCGCGCGGCCAGCTCGGCGCGGACCACCTGCGCTTCGTGGCCATCACGCACCAGGATGGCGATGTCCGAGGGCAGGCAGGGACGCAACTCGCCTTCGGCATTCTGGAAGCCTGCCGTGCCTTGCTGGCCACCATTGAGCAGCGCGACGATATGGCTGGCGCAGCTGGCTGCCAGCTGCTGGCGGTAGACACTGCTGGAAACCGGCTCTTCGCTTTCCAGTTGCCAGCACTGCAGGGCTGCACTGGTTTCGCCGTCAATCAGCAGCTGTTCGCCACGGCCCTTGGCGCGCACCTCGATGAACGGCAGCGGGTTGTCATCCGCCGCGCGGAACAGGAATGCTCCCCGCCCCGTTTCACGCACTTCGGCCTGCAGGAACACCTGGTTGACCGCTGCGACCATGGCCTTGCTGGACCGGTAGTTGGTGTCCAGGCTGTGCAGGCGGTCGCGGGTGGCGCGCCGTGCAGCGAGGTAGGTGTAGATGTCGGCACCACGGAAGGCGTAGATCGCCTGCTTGGGGTCTCCGATCATGAACAGGCCAGTGTCTGCGCGATTTTCGCTGATCTGATAGATGCGCTCGAAAATGCCGTACTGAACCGGGTCGGTATCCTGGAATTCGTCGATCAGCGCTACCGGGAACTGCTCGCGGATCAAACCGGCCAAGCGCTCGCCGGCCTCGCTGGCCAAGGCGTGCTGCAGGCGCACGAGCATGTCGTCGAAGCCCATTTCCGCGCGCCGGCGCTTCTCTACTTCGAAACGTGCCGATACCCAGCTGGCAGCATGCTCAAGCAAGGGCGCATCCGGGCTGTCCAAGGCCTGCAATTGTTGCTGCAAGCTCTGCATGGCGTTGAGGCCGGGGTGCTCAGGCGGCTCACCCTTCCAGGCCTCGGCCATGCCCGCCGGGGTCAGGCGGGTAAAACCCGTGCCCAAGTCGAGGTCAACCAGCTGTTCATCACCCGCCCAGGCACAGAGCTTGTCGAACCAGGGCTCGAAGTAACGGGCCTGCATCTTGCGGCCGTCGACCTGCTTGGCGGCCAGCGCATCGCGGCAGATTTGCCGCAGTTGCTCGGCCCACTGCGCCCATGGCGCCTTGAGCCGGGCCAGCTGCTCGCCACGTTGCTGCAGCGATGCCTGGATCAATGCTGCCGGCTCTGGCCCATCCTGCTGAGCACGCACGCGGCCAAACAGTGGGCGAATGCGCGGCAGCAAAGCGTCGGGGCTACCCCAGTTGCCGCGCACCCAGGCCAGTGCATCGCCTTGCATGCCATAGCAAAAACGCCGCCAGTAATCGCGCATGACCTGGCCCAGCAACTCGCTGTGGTCGGTTTCCAGGGTCTGGGTGAACAGGCTGCCGCTGTCGAAGGCATGCTCGCGCAGCATGCGCTGACACCAGCCATGGATGGTCGATACCGCAGCTTCGTCCATCCACTGCACGGCGATTTCCAAGCGGCCGGCACAACGCGGCCAGGCTTCTTGCGGGTAATCATCACGCAATTGGTGCAACAGCGGGTCGGCGCCTTCCAGTTCGCCACGGAAGAACCGTGCAGCCTCAGCCAGGCGGGCGCGGATACGTTCGCGCAGCTCTTTGGTGGCAGCGTCGGTGAAGGTCACCACGAGTATCTGCGGTGGCAGCAACTCGCGGTCGAAGCCTTGTTCGCCACCGTGGCCAAGGATCAGGCGCAGGTACAGCGCCGAAATGGTGAAGGTCTTGCCCGTGCCGGCGCTGGCCTCGATCAGCTGGCTGCCGTGCAGGGGGAAACTCAGTGCCAGGGGACGGTCCTGGGTCATGCGCCTTTCTCCGGGTTGCCCAGGGTCTGCCAAGGGGCGGTGAACAACGGGCGGTACAAGGTTTCGCACCAGCCTTCAAAGGTTTCGTCAGCCGTCAGTGCAGCAAAGTCGCGGAACTGGCGGGCCAGAGCGATGCTCTCACTTCGCTCGCCAAAGCTGGTGCGCTCGTCGCCTTCATAGGCACGGGCTGCGGCGGCCAAAGCCTTGTCGGCGTCGTCCTGGGCCAGCCAGGCGAACGCGGTCTTGGCCGCGACGGGCAGCGGCGCATTCATCGCCGCCTGACGGGCCACCAGCAGGTCGCCCAACAGCTGAGCAGCCTGTGCTTGCGGTAGCGGTGCAAGTAACAGGGTCAGGTCGCTGGCTACCAGTGCACTGTTGTAGGGATAGCCGGCCGCACAGGCGGCCAGGTGCGTAACCCAAGGTGCGATCAGACGATGCCACTTGAGGTTGTTGCGCCCGGCGCTGATTGTGTTGGGTACCGTGGTGATGCTGAGCAGGCTCTGGTCCTGAGCCTGGAACACCCGGCCCAACCAGCCTTCGAGACGGTGCTGAGCGTGCTCGAAATGCACCGGCAAAGCGCCCTCGACCAGCTGAGGCCAGCGTTGCAGCAGCTGTTGGTGACGTTGCAACAAATCGGGTAGCGGTTCGATCAACTCGCTTTGCAGCGATTCTCCGAAACCGGCCAGCGGCAGCAAACCGCAGGCCTGCAGGCGCCGGGCCTGGGCACGCAAGGCCTGTTCGGCATTGTCCGGCTCGGCCAAGGCTGCGCCAAGCAGGCTTTCACTGGCGCCATAGCGTTGCAGCGTATCGAGGACGAAGGGTTCTTCGTCCGGGGTTGGTGCTTCCAGCGCTTCAAAGTACACCTTCAAGCGCTGGCTGAAAAAGTGCCGTACCGGATGGCGCAGAAAGTCATTCAGTTGGGTCAGGCTCAGGGCTTCATCACCTAGGTATGGCGGCAGGCCGGGCTCGCCCTGTTCATCTGTCTCGCCATGCTGGTGCAGCAGTTGCCATTCATGGGCAAAGCTGAACAACGGGCTGCCTTTCTGGAAGTAGCGTGCGCTGAACGGCTGCAAGGGATGCTCCTGAGTCAGAGCGTGCAGCAGTTGCTCGCCCGGTTCGGCTGGCTGCCCCTGCTGCATGCCGGCCAGATGCCATCCCGTGGCGATGTGATCGCGCAACTGGCCGATCAGTACCGAGGCCGGGCGTTCGCTATTGTCACGGATACTGCGCCCGACCCAACTGACATACAGCTGGTCGCGTGCCGACAACAGCGCCTCCAGCAGCAGGTAACGGTCGTCTTCGCGGCGAGAGCGGTCACCGGGGCGGTAGTCGCTGGCCATCAAGTCGAAGTCCAGCGGTTGCTGGGCGCGCGGGTAGTCGCCATCGTTCATGCCCAGCAGGCAAACCACCCGGAACGGGATGGCGCGCATGGGCATCAGGGTGCAGAAGTTCACCGAGCCGGCTAAGAAGCGCTGTGACAGCTTGCCCTGATCGAGGCCCGACAGCCAGGCTTCACGCACCACGGTCAGCGGCAACGGGTCTTGCAGGCCAACGGTCTCGCACACTTCAAGCCAGCTATCGCGCAGATCTTGCAGTTGCATCAGCAGGTACTCGTCACGCTCGCCCTCGGCCAGGAAAAACACCTGTAGCAAAGCATGCAGGCGCTCGCCCCACTGCGTGACGGTGGCGGGCTCGGACAAGGCCTGACAGGCGACTTCGAGCGCATCGAGCAGCGCGACCAGTGGGCCGATCAGTGCAGCGTCCAGGCCACCGATTTCATCGTAGGGTTCAATGCCGTCACAGGCCACGCCCACACCCACTGCATAGCCCAACAGCATACGCCGCAGGCCGAAGCGCCAACTGTTCTGTTCGAGCCCGGCGGGCAAACCAAGACTGGCCCGCTGCTCGGCGTTGAGGCCCCAGCGTATGCCGGCCCCCTCGATCCAGCGGTGTAGCGTGGGCAGGTCGTTTTCGCGAATACCAAAGCGAGCGCGCACTGCCGGCACGTCCAGCAGGTCAAGCACTTCGCTGACCGCGAAACGGCTGTCTGGCAGTTTGAGCAAGTGCTCAAGAGCGATCAGCAAAGGTTCGCGGCCGCGCTGGCCCTGGTCGGTCAGGGTGAACGGGATGTAGCGCGGGTCGTTGCGCTGCAACTGGCCAAAGACAGCGCGGATGTGCGGCGCGTAAGTGTCGATGGCCGGTAGCATGACGATCACGTCACGCGGGCGCAAAGTTGCGTCGGCGCTGAAGCGGGCCAACAGTTGGTCGTGGAGGATTTCCACTTCACGTTGCGGGCTATGGGCGATGTGGAAGCGGATCGAGCGATCCTTTGCAGTGTCCACGGGCGGCCACAGCTCACGGGTTTCGGTGAGCGGGCGCAACTCCAGGATGTCGTCCTGCAGTTGATTGAGCAGCGTGGTGGGCGAAGCGTCACTGAACAGGTCGATGCGGCCATCGCTGAACACGCCCTGGTAGCTGCCCGGGTCGTCGTAGCTGTCGAGCAGGTTGATGTAGTCGCGGCCTTGTTTGCCCCAGGCGGCCAGCAACGGATGGGCATGCTGGTGCAACGACTGGTCATCCAGTTGCAGGGGCATGCCCTGCTTGCGTTGCTGGCGTTTGTACTGGTGGCGTAACAGGTCCTTGTCGGCAACGATGTCGGCCCAGTGGTGGCGGCATGGGTTATGAACGCACAACAGCACCTGGCTGAAACGCGCCAGACCGGCCAGTGCTTCCAGGGCCTGGGCGGGTAGTGAGGAGATGCCAAACACGATCACCCGCGGTGGCAGCCCTGCAGGTGCCTGCTCCAGGCTATTGATCCGCTCGATGAAGCGTTGGTGAACCCCGGCACGGCTCTGCGCCATACCCTGCTCGCCAACATCTTCCAGTAATGCTCGCCACAACTCGGCTTGCCAACGGTTGCCCGGCGGCAGCGCTTTGCGCTCGCCACGGGCGGTGTTGAGGACATGCTCGCCTGCGGCCCAGTCCTTGAGCCAGTCGGCGCGGTAGACCTGGTACTGGTCGAATAGGTCCGCTAGCCGTTCGGCTAGCTGGTAGCGCTTGCGCAGGTCGCTGTCGTCGGTAAGGAAGCGCCGCAGCGGCTCGAAATGGGGGCGTTCGATCAGGGCGGGTAACAGGCGCATCAGGCGCCAAGTGAGTGGGGTCTTGTCGAGCAGGGAAACTTCGGGAATTTCGTCACGGCCCAGCACGCTGCGGTATAGCTGCCACATGAAGCTACCGGGTAGTTGCACATCGATTGCGGCGGCGATGCCACAGCCGCCCAGGTCATCTTCCAGCGGGTCTTCGGCCAGGGCCAACTTGAGCCATTGGGCGATGCCATTGCTTTGCACCAAGGCTATTTCGTTTTCCAGCGGCGCCAGGGGATAGCGACGCATCCAGCTCACTACCAGGCTGCGCAGGTCGTCGAGGCGGTTGCCGTGGACGATCATGAAGCCGGGGTGGAGAGTGGTAGTAGCCATAGTGCATTCCCTGGGAGCGGTTGATTCCGGTGCAAAACCATATCACGAGGCATGCCTTGGACCATGGCATGCATGGAGACAAATCTTTTTCTGGCCC
>NZ_BCBI01000048.1:0-47842 GCF_001320565.1 Pseudomonas sp. NBRC 111132 | reverse complement strand
TGGCGAGACGTCTCGATTGATTTGGCCTCGGCCAGCGCAGCCGAGTAAAACGCCTTGAGCGTGTCATGATGCAGGCTGCGCATTTCGAGGCTGAAGCTGACTTCGCCCGGGATACGCGAGACAGCGTGGTGGGCAGCATTTGTACCCAAGGTACCAACGGTAACCACCAGGTCGCGCTCCGCCGCGACGTATTCACTCCACAGCTCGTCAATTCGAGCAACGAGCTCACTCACGGCAAATACGGCGTCGTGGCGGTCTTCGCGCGCGACGGCCCCCGAGTGGCCGTCTTCACCTAGGCAACGGACTTGGTTATGACGGAAATTTCCGCGAATGCCGGGAACGATGCCCAGAGCTTGCCCCATACGTTCCAACGACTCGGCTTGCTCAATGTGGATTTCAAGGTAGCCGGCAAATTGCGAGCGATCGATAAGCCACTCTTGGCGACGAATTGCCTCAAGGTCTGCGCCCACCGCCTCCATGGCTTCAGCAAGCGTGCGCTTGCTAAAGCGGTTGGTAAGGCAAAGGTCCTGATCAGTCAGCCCACCAAACAGCGCTCGTGATCCGATGTACGACTTGCCGTACCAGGCGCTTTCCTCGCCTCGCAAGCCGATTACACGAATGGGTCGCGCCGTCTCTACTTTTTCCTGGTCCATTCGGCACAGGCAAAGCAGACCCGCCACAACGCCGGCCAGCCCATCGTAATTACCACCTTGCGGGACGGAATCAAGGTGCGAGCCATACCACAAAGCAGGCTCACCATTGTCGCTCTTGCGTTTGAAGATCACGTTGCCAGCGCGGTCAGGCACCACATCAAGACCATGCGTCAAAGCGAAATCGCTCAGGTAAGCGATGGTGTCGTTTTCGCCCGGGCCGTAGCTTTCACGAGTGATGCCTTCGTGGGGATCACGAGACAGTGATGCGACATCGTTGAACAGCTTTTCGGCCTGCTCACGCCATTGGGCAGTCATGGCAGGGCTCCGAAGGGTTCTGCAGGCGAGTCATCCAGAGCCCCGATCAGCGAACTAATAGAAGAAACACCTTTACGCTCACAGAAGGCCGCCAACTCACCCACCATCGTGTTCATGGTCTTGGGGTGAAGGAAGGTGGCCGTACCCACCTGAACAGCCGATGCACCGGCATAGATGAACTCCAGGGCATCATCGGCCGTGGAAATACCACCGCAACCAATGATTGGGATTTCCAGAGCCTGGGCGCACTGATAGGTCAGACGCACCATCAGCGGTCGAATAGCGGCACCTGAGATACCACCCATGAAATTCCCGAGCCTTGCACGACCACGCTCGATGTCGATGGAGAGCCCGAGCAGCGTGTTACCGACCACTACGGCATCAGCACCGGAGTCTTGCGCAGCCAGGGCAACCGGTACGACTTCACCAGCATTAGGGGTCAGTTTGACCCACAGGGGGAGGGAGGTGGCCTGCCGCATCAGTGCGACAACATTACGTGTACTTTCGGCCTGCATGCCAAACGACTGGCCGTGGGCTTCCAGGTTGGGGCAGGAAATGTTGGCTTCGATACCCGCCACACCCGGCACGTCACTCAGCCGGGCAGCCAGCTCGGCGAAGCCTTGAGCCGTTGGCGCCGAGATGCTCACGATCAGCGGTGAATCGAAATTCCGGTAGAAGGGAACGACCTTGTCGATGAACAGATCTGCACCCTTACTTGGGATACCGATCGCGTTCATCATCCCGTCCGCCAGCTCACAAACGCGTGGCATCGGGTTTCCGGTTCGCTTATCCGAAGTGATGGTCTTGGTGACCAAGGCGCCAAGCTGGTTGAAATCCAGCAGGTGGATCAGCTCCTCTGCGAAGGTACCCGAGGCTGGCATTACCGGGTTTTTCAGGCGCAGTCCGCCCACTTGTACGCTGAGATCGATCATCACACCACCTCCGCCAGGTCAAATACAGGGCCTTCAAGGCATACCCGCTTACCCACCCTGAGCCCGTCGACTTCGAATACTTCGACGCAGCACTGGCACATCCCTAGGCCACACACCATTTGCTGCTCAAGTGCCACTTGGCCTACCAGGCCAAGCTCTGCGCTGAGCTTTTTCAGCAGACGGGTCAGCCGCTTCGAGCCGCAGGTAAAGAGCGCGCTGGTCTTTTCACGAGCGATGATTTGTCTGAGCAGGTGCTCCAGTTGGTCTGGTGCACTGCTGCCGTCTTCGTCCAGGACTACCTGTACGTCGGCGCCGAGCGAGGCGAATCGCTCACGCGAAAGCAGGCTTTTTTCGCTGCGGGCACTCAGCACGGCGGTCAGTCGGATACCCAGCTGATGCGCAGCTTCCGCCAGTGGTGCGAGCGTTGCCAAGCCGACACCGCGAGCCACGATGATCATGTGATCCCAGGAAGAGTCCAGGTCAAATCCCTTACCCAGTGGGCCCAGAATCTCCAACGTTTGCGCTTCGCGGAGTGTTTCCAGGCCGTAGGTGCCTTTGCCGGTCACCTTGTACAAGAATTCGACCTGACCCTTGCTGGGGTCGGCCTTGTAGGTGCTCATTGGCCGGCGGAAGTACGGTTTGTTGTCGCCTTCGTTTGGGCACAGCAGGTTGAAGAACTGCCCCGGCAGCGACTGGCATGCAGCACCGTCGGCTTGAAGCACTAGGCGCTTGTACTCATCGTTGACCCATTCGTTGGAGATGACGACCGCCAACGTGTCGTTAGGGGGGGTGATGGCAGTGGCCTGGCAGCAACCGGAAATCACGTTCATTGTGGGTGGCCTCGCATTTGTCTAATTTTTTATACAGCATGGTCAAAAGAAATTGCCGCCTCAGTGTTGAGGCGGCGGGTAACTCGGTGTTTCAAGGATTGCGTGAGTTTAATCTACCGCAGTCGATTTATTCTGTCTAATTTTTGATACGAATCAGGCGAGGCAGGCTGATAGCCGGCTTCGATGATTAAGCCGGCTGAGCCTTTTTCAGCTGTTCGCTCTGACAGGCAGGAAGCAGAAAGACCGTAGCGGCCATCGCCACGACGTAAAGCGACGAGAGCAACATGATCGCGGCAGTGAAGGAGTAATGAAGTGCTACCGCCCCCACAACTAATGGACCGAACCCGCCCGCAGCACGGCCAATGTTGAACAGCACGTTCTGGGCCGTGGCGCGTATCTGCGCCGGGTAGAGATCAGAGATCAACGCCCCATAACCGCCGATCATACCGTTCACAAAAATCCCCATGATCGCGCCGGCGAACAGCATGACGGTCGGGTTATCAAGGTTGGCATAAGCAATGACCATGATCGCTGCGCCTGCTTGGTAGAGCAGGAACATCTTCTTGCGGCCAAAGCGATCCGCCAGTTGGCCGAACAGCCAAATCCCGAATGCCATGCCCAGCACAGTGACTGCAGTCCAAGTACCAGATGCCATGAGCGAAAAGCCGAATTTCTTGGACAAGTAGCTGGGCATCCAGATCATCAGGCCGTAGTACCCAAAGTTCTGCACAGAAGTCAGGACCATCACCCCAACACTGGCCTTGGTGGTCTGCCGGTCTTTGAAAAGGTCAGTGAATCGCCGAGCAAACGGAACAGGATCAGCTGCAGCCTTCACGAACTCAGCCGGCTCACTCATCGTGTGACGGACAATCAAAGAAACGAAAGCAGGCAGCAAGCCGACCAGGAACATGCCACGCCAGCCGATGTAAGGCAGAAGCAATGGTGTGAGAAGAGCCGCCGCAAGAACACCGGCTTGCCATCCCATACCCACATAAGAGGAGGCTCGGTTGCGCCGGTGTGCCGGCCAGGTCTCGGCGATCAGCGCCATGCCGATACCGAACTCACCACCCAAACCGAAACCGGCGAGGGTCCTGTAGATCAACAGATCCCAATAGCCCTGAGCGATTGCGCAGAGACCCGTGAAGATGGAGAAGGTCAGGATGCACAGGGTCAGCATTCGAACCCGGCCATAGCGATCGCTCAATTGGCCAAATATCAGCCCGCCTGCCACAGCTCCCAATAACGTCCAAGTCACCAGCGAGCCGGCCTCCGATGATGTCAGCGCAAGGCCGATCGTAATCGCAGGCAGCATAAACCCGAGAATCAGTAAGTCGAAGCCGTCCATTGCATAACCCGTCACACTGGCTATCAAAGCCTTGCGCGGTGACGCATCCTTTTTTTGAACCATGTCGGACGAAGCCATCATGCTTTACCTCTTGTTTTTGTATAGTTTTTTAGACGACCTGACAGAGGGACTCGCCAGACCCGCCACCTGCTGGCACCTCAAGGGCTGACCACAGGTTACTGCTAGCGCCGGCTTTTGTCTAAATATTTAGATTTCACGAAAAGCCCGAAACAGCGAATGCACTAAAGGTGCCATTCGAGGTTGATGGAAAGTGCATCGACATCAATCCCATCGCCCGTGCGGTTGCCGAATTTGTTCCGCCAATACTCGTATCCGGGCCCAACCCAGAACACGTTCTTCTTGGCCCCGACGAGCTGACCTGCGTCGACCATCAAAGAGGTACGCATCAGTTGCTCATCTGCGGTGGGGTTGTTGCGGTAGTCATCACCCTTTTCAGTGTTGTAGCTGTAGAAGCCCTGGAATTTCATCGGCACACTGCCAACCGTGAACGGGACACCCCATGTCAGGTTCAGTTGGTAGAAGGGGTCGAACAGCATCGATGAGTGGTTCCCGGGTAGGTCACAGCTGTCTAGGCCGCAGTGGTTCCATTCCCGTGCGTAATACAGGCTCAGGTCGAGAAAACCCGCCGGCAGCGCAAATTTGAGGGTTGGACCGATCACCACCATTCGCTTGCGTGACTGGAATGCGTTGTTCTTTGTATTCGAGTCAAAACCCAGGGTCAGCGCGACATCCTTGACCGGGCCGAAGGCCAGGGGCTTATCGAAAATCCGGCGGTACTGCAGTTGATTGCGATAAGTCAGGTAGATTTCGGTGGCGCCACTGTCGCTGTCCTTTTTGGGGTCATTGTGATCTGACTTGAACACATCAAGGTTCGCAAATTGCTGGCCTAGCGCGTAGGTGCTGACATGGGTGAGCTGGACGATGTGCTTAGCCACGTCTTTCTTTTTGCCTGGGTCGGAGAAATGACTGCTGTAGCGATATCCAATGAAGGTATCGCTGAACGCTGGGGGTTGAGCTGCCATGACAGCTGGGGTCAAAAAAAGGGCGAGTACGGGCGCGCCGATTCTGGTCTTCATTACCGAAGCTCCAATCAGAGTGTTGTTATTACGCGTTGGGCAGGAAAAAACTGCCTAGCTGTCAGGTCCTAGGACCAAAGCCAAGCAAGCAGGCAAGGAAGTGCTACAAAACGGTGCGGAGTGTGTGCTGAGATACCCAGCCGCGGGTCGGCGCGAGGGGAGTTGAGTAGACATGAGCCGGCCTTTTTTTGTATTTTTTAGACGAACAACTTCACCTGTCTAAATATTGATACACTTGCAGCATGACTTCGTCAAGCCGATCTGGTCGGACACGCGCACTCATCCAATAATGATAAGGATTCTCATTGAACCAGATTGATTACCAAGCAATCGGCGAACGTCTCAGGGCTTTTCGAATTGGCCGTCAGCTGAATGCCGATCAGGTTGCAGAAAAGCTCGGCATCTCGCGTGCTGCGGTTTATCGCCTCGAACTCGGCAAAATCGTAAAGCTCGAAACGCTGGAGCGGTTGGCGGAGCTGTTGAAGGTCTCGCTGACCAGCCTGCTGGGTTCAGACACGGAGTACTTCGACAATGCGCTGGGTTACTTCGAGCGCATGAGGCAGCTGGAAGCGAGGTCCAGCAGCATCATCTCCTACTTCGATCCGTTCTCTTATCTCCTGACAACGCCTGAGTACTCTGAGCTGTTCAAAACGATGCTCTACGAGGCCAGGCCTCGGGTTTTCAGCGGTGCTCAAGAAGCGATGGAAGACCAGATACTGAGTATCCTGGACGAGCGGAAATCCACCTTCTTCCGCCAAAAATTCGAGGTCAAGTCCATCGTCGGTCTGCGCCAGATCGAGCGCTATTTGCACATTGGCCTGGTAGGTCGTTTGGACTTACCGCCCAGTGTTCGTATGGAGCGGGCTTTGCTCGCCCGCCGAGAGATCGAAAACCTGATCAGCATCGTGGAATCGAACAGCGATCATCCGAACATCTATCTGATCGACGAAGCGCTCCCAAGCGCCACCTTCCAGATCTTCGAACAGAAAAACACAAGCTACGTAGCAGTCAGCCCCTACCGACTGGGCGAATTGCCCAATCTGCATGTAGGCATTGCTAGCGTGACGTCATCGGCCCAGGCGGTGGACATGTACAAAGCCATGTCTACCGACTTGTTGAGCCGAGCATATTCAGGCCGAGACGCTATGAGGAAGCTCCAGCAGCTGCTGGCAAAGTTGTAACTAGACGTGCGTCGCCCTGGCTTTCCTGGACACTTTTAAGCGACTGATTTTGGTCGTTAGCCAAGCTCGGCAAACGGCCACCTCAACGCCCAGAGGAAGTCAGTCGAGCTAAATCGAGGCTTCTGGGGCACGTATCTGATACCCGGCTCGGTTGCCCGGCGCCGGGTGGATTTGGGGAACGGGCATAGCCCACCAACTTGGCCCAAACATACGTCCGGGCCGGTGATGATTGGTGTTGACCGCTGCCCAAGGCCCCACTTACTTCAGCGGCACGTAGATATCCGTTTGCCACTGCTCCAGCGGCGTTTCCGGGTACACGCTCAGGTACTGGAAGAACAACGGATGGTCGCGCAATTCTTCATTGCTCGATGGCAGCCAGTCACGATAAAGCGGGTAGATGGTTTCGCCGATGTAGTCAGGCGAGCCGATATGCCGGATCACGGCGCAACGCCCGGCCGGGATGACCCGCTCATGCACGGCGAAATCGTTGGGCTGCACAGCCTCATCAATCTCACCGCAAACGGCAAAGCGAAAAGCGTCGGGCGGGGTGGTGTCGGGGTTGTCGTAGGGAATGCCGAACGTGCGGCTGCTGGCCACCGGCGACTGGCCGCTGTGCATGCGCCATTGGCGAAAACGCGCGACGCTTTCGCCGACCAGGCCGGGTGGTCCTCGGTGTTCGAGCGCGGCTACGCGGGTTTCGGCGAAATCCACGATACGGATCTGCATGGTGATACTCCTGGAAAGGTGTGGAACAACGAATACCGCACTCCAGGCCTGCCAGTTCGGCGCCTTGGCGAACACGCTGGGCGCCATGCCAAAGGCACGCTTGAACGCTCTGGAAAAGGCTTCGGGGCTTTCGAAACCGGCGCCGAATGCGGCTTCCAGGACGGGCATTGCGGGTGAGGCGACCAGCTGGTGCGCCGCGCGTCGAAGCCTCATCAGTTGCACATACCGCGAAACCGGAATGCCCATGTATGCCGTGAACTGCCGATGGAAGTGAAACGCCGAGAAGTTGGCGATGCGGCTCAGGGCATTCACCGACAGGTCGCCTTCAAGGTGGCTGTCGATGTAGGCAAGCACGGCTTCGAACCGCTTTGCGTAGGTAGGGTTGTGCTGTGAGTCAGTCAACGAACGGAATCTCCGGAAGGTGCGGTGAGCGCTAGCATCCGTTGTTCAGGCATCGAGGTGCCTAGCCGTGATTGCTCAATCGGGGATTGTCTTGACCATGCCGTGGATGACGCCAGTGTTGACGGGTGTACCGCGCTACCGGCCAGTTAAGCAAGTTGGGCCGCAAAAGCGGCCCCTGTAACGCTAGCTGACAGGTGGGTCAATCCACCCGCACGAACTCGTTCTTGGCCATTTCACTGCCGCCGACGGCTTCCAGGCGCTTGCCACCCTCCAGTACGCGCACATTGATCAGTGCAAGCCCGTCCTTGTTGCGCGCCGTGACCACATCATCCTTGCGCTCCCACTCTTCGACCTTGACCTTGCTGCCATTGGCGATGATGTAGTCCTTGGAGAACTCCCACTTTTGCTTGGGGCTTTTGAAACCCATCACCGTGGTGGTGGCTTCGTAAGTCCCTTCCAGGGCGTCGTTGCCGCAGCCGGCCAGTACAAAGAATGGCAGCGCTGCGAGTACCAGTTTGAATGTACGCATGTGATTTCCTTATCGGTTGGTTTTGATGGTGACGCATCATGAAGGCGGAGTGCCCGTAGCAGGTCCATGGACATCCGCATGGGCGCTACGCCGCGGGATTATACAGACCGGGCCTGATCAGCAAAGTTGCATGCACCAGGGTGCTTGAAACCTTGACGAAGTTGTCTGGGCTGGTGGGGTAGAGCAGCCGTGTTTTTCAGGCAAGGCTGCAGGGTGAGTACCAGGGGGCCGCGGAATCGATGTGAACGTGTTTCTGCTTCTTGGGCAGGAACGGGGTATCAAGTGTGCCCAGGGCTATCGAAACCCAGTCGGCAAAATCACCTTGGGACCGTGACCAGAACAAGCTTGAGCCGCACGCGACGCAAAACTCGCGCACTACCGTCGGTGAAGAGGCGAAGGTCTTGATGTAGGTAGCACCGCGTAGTATTCGCAGCATATTGCGCGGCACGCTGCCGTACGAAGCGAATGCGGCGCCATGACCTTTACGGCATTGGCTGCAATGGCAATGGCTCACTGCCTTGGGTGGGGTGAGTAGCAGGTAACTGACCGCTGTGCATAGGCAGCTTCCTTGGTATACCTCTGTCATTGGTGCTTCCGTGCAGGATGAAAACGCCAGCCTAAACGCCCAGGCCTGATCAGTCGACTGGCCGTAACTGACGTCCATCGTGCACAGGGTGCTTGACCCTGAAGTGGCTATAACCCTCAGTCTGGTCGTTAGTTTGCCTCTACTAGGAATTCATCATGGACAACCGTATTCCTCCGCCCCTGGTTGCAACCCTGTTCGGTCTATTGGCCTGGTTCGCGGCTCGACACTTACCGGGAACCTTGGCGGTGACTGCCGAATGGCGCATTGGCCTGGCGCTCGTGGTATTGCTAGTAGGCGTAGCTGTTTGCCTGGCCGGCGTGCTTTCCTTCCGTCACGCACGCACCACGGTGAACCCGCTGAAGCCTGAAACAGCTTCGGCATTGGTCACCGGGGGCATCTACACATATACACGCAACCCCATGTACCTGGGCTTCGCCACAGCCCTGATAGCTTGGTCAATCTTTCTCGCCTGGCCGCCAGCACTGCTAAGCGTGCTGGGCTTCGTAATCTATATGAACCTCTTCCAGATCGGCCCGGAGGAACGGGCCCTTGCCAGTCGTTTCGGCAGAGCGTTCACGCAATACTGCAAACAGGTAAGGCGTTGGCTTTAGAAAACGAAACATCTGTCAGCCGAGGCGAGTCCTTGATGAGGTTGAGCCTTTTTCGTGCATCCGGTCAGTGCTGCGCGCTATCCACTGCGATGCCTTCGCCGGATACTTCGGTGTAGCGGGCACTGCGATCGGCAATGGCGTAATGAATCAACCCGCCCAAACCTGCCCCAAAGAACCACGAAAACTGCGACAGCGTATCGAACGCCGGCACCAGCGCCAGCACGATGGCGATCAGCGCAGCCGGGATGAACGCCGCTACAGCGCGCAGGTTGACCCCACGGTTGTAGTGATAGGCAGCCTCTGTACTTTCGCTGTACAGCTGCGGCAGGTTTACCCGGCTGCGGCGAACCAGGTAGTAGTCGGTGACGATGATTCCGTACAGTGGGCCGAGCAGGGCACCCAGGCCGCCGAGGAAATACACGATCACCGACGGGCTGTTATACAGGTGCCAAGGCAGGATCAGCACCGCGATGGCGGCGCTGAGCAAGCCGGCGCGGCGGAAGTTCAGCAGGTTCGGCGCGAGGTTGGCGAGCACGTAGGCCGGGGCGACGAAGTTGGCCATGATGTTCACCGCGACGGTGACGATCAGGAAGGCCAGGCAGGCCAGCACCAGGCCGGCGGTGTTGGGGATGGCGGCGACGATTTCGGTCGGTCCCTGCACCAGCTTGCCGTCGATGCTGAACTGCGCGCCGGCCAGTACCACGGCGATCAGCGCGAAGCCGAGCATGTTCACCGGCAGGCCCCAGAAGTTGCCCACGCTGATGGTGCGACGGTCTGGGCAGTTACGGGTAAAATCGCAGAAGTTGAGAATCATGGTGCCGTACAGCGAGACCCACAGCGCGGCGGCACCGAGCACTTTCAGCCACATAGTCCAACCGGTTGGCGCGTTGCCGCTGGACCATGAAATCGACAGGCCACTGCGCCAGTACATCCAGCCCGCCAGGCAGGCAAAGGCGACCAGAATGATCGGCCCGGTGATGGACTCGAAGCGGCGCACCATCTCCATGCCGTAGGCAAAAATCGCCACCTGCACGCACCATATGCCTAAGAAGGTGATCCAGCCCAGCGTCGACAGACCGAGGATCGAATTCTGGTCGTAGGCTTTGAGGTCTGGAGCGATGGCGGTCAGCAGCACGCGCAGCACGACCGAGGCGAGGTAGGTTTGTATGCCGAACCAGGCGATAGCGATCACCGCGCGGATCAGTGCCGGGATCTGCGCACCATGAATGCCGAAGCTGATACGGCACATGACGGGGTAGGGCAGGCCGGTCTTCTGGCCCATGTAGCCCGACAGGTTCATCAGGCCGTAGATCACCAGCGCACCAAGCGCGAAGGCGGCGAGGATCTGCGCACCGCTCATGCCCAGGGCGAACAGGCCGATGGCGAAGGAATAGTTGGCGATGTTATGCACATCGTTGGTCCACAGCGCGAACAGGCTGTAACGCCCCCAGGTGCGATTGGCCGCGCGGGTCGGGGCAAGGTCGGCACTGTACAGACGCGGGCTCAACGCCAGCTGATTGGGCTCGGCCGTATCGGCGGGGAGAACATCAAGCTGACCAACATCGGAACTTGAAATCGACGCCATCGGGACTCCATGATGGTTGTGTACTTTTATTATTGAATTTGTATACACACAAGATTCATACCAACCCACGCGTTCGGTTGAGGCCAGCCTTCTATAGCCTTCATTCGGCATTTTTGCGTGATACGCCTCGCCGAGAAGTGGGTATTTTGTGCACATTTTTTGTGCAAAGTTGTTACCGCACGCGCCAGGCGGGGATGCTTACCTGTTCACCAGGTTGAGCTGACGCGCTGAACGGGTGGCTTTCAAGGGAATGTTCGGACTAATCTGCCAACAGGATTCTATGGGGGCTTTTCGATGTCGAATGTATCGCTCGGACTGGGTCTGTTACTTGCCGCTGCCTTGGTCGAAGCAGCCCCATTGCAGGTGCCCACCCCGGCCGCACTGAGGAGCCAGCTCGAAAGCCTCAAGCCTGGCCAGTTTCTCTGGTACCCGCAGGTTTCGCCGGTAGGGCCGGTGACCGTGGTGGTGAGCCTTACCGAGCAACGTGCCTACGTCTATCGCAATGGCATTGCCATTGGCGTCAGTACCGTGAGCAGCGGCAAGCCAGGCCGGGAAACCCCCACCGGGGTATTCAGCATTCTGCAGAAGAAGGTCGAGCACAAATCCAGCCTCTACAACAGCGCGCCGATGCCCTATATGGAGCGCCTGACGTGGGACGGCATTGCCTTGCACGCTGGCCATCTGCCGGGCTACCCCGCTTCGCATGGTTGTGTCCGGTTGCCGATGGACTTTGCCAAGAAGCTGTACGAAGTCACCGGTTTCAGTTCGACGACTGTCATCGTTTCCGATACCAACAGTGCGCCGGTGGAGGTCTACCACCCCGGCGTGCTGGCGCCTACGGTCAGCGATGGCAAGGCCCAAGGCCCGCTGGTATTGAACAACCAACAGTTCTGGAACGACCCAGACCCGACGGCTGGGCCACTGTCGATCCTGATCAGCCGCGCCGACTTGCGGGCCTACGTGTTCCGCGGTGGCCAGTTGATCGGTTCGGCGCCGGCACTTTCGGCTGAAAGCGGCCAGCATCGCAGTGGCATGGCGGTGTATTCCCTGTTGCAAAAGCCATCCAGCTTGGCACTCGATGGCGGGCTACCCTTACGCTGGTCAGTGGTGGGCTTGAGCAACCCGGAGTATGGAAATACGCCTTATGAACAATTGGGGCAATTGAACATCAACCCGGAATTTCGCCGTCATCTACGAGCGGCAATGGACGTTGGCACGATGCTGGTGATCACCGACTGGGCGTCTACTCGGGATACCCGCAGCAATGGACAATTCACGGTGATCAGCACCGAGGGCAGTGAAGAATCTAAACCATTGGTCAAGAAATGATCGGCAATCTTCAGTAAATCAAGCAAAGTAGCGGTTTTTGGCTGCAAACAAGGCAGATAAGACACGTTTTCAACAGGGTACCCTATGTCGATGTTTGAACCTTTGCGCGGAGCCGTCCGGCTCTCGGTGGCCAGTATTGGCCTGTTTTTCTTGAGCGCCTGGCCTGCTGCCTACGCGCAATCTCTGCCTAGTGCTGCCGAGCTGCAGCAGTTGGCGCCGAACGCCAACCTGTCCACCTTGGCCCTGGCCCTTACTGCCTATTCATGCGCCAGTCACAACGACGCGAACAAGTTGCTGACGGTGATCGATTACTCCAAGGCCTCGCGTGACAAACGCCTGTGGGTGTTCGACCTGCGGGCCCGGAAACTGCTGTTCGAAGAGTGGGTCGCCCATGGCAAGAACAGCGGCGCCGATGTGCCGACCACGTTCTCCAACGCGCCGAACAGTTACCAGTCCTCCATCGGCCTGTATGAAACCGGCCAGACCTACAGCGGCAAGCATGGCCGCTCGCTGCGCCTGCAAGGGTTGGAGCCGGGGTTCAACGACAACAGCATGTCGCGGGCAATCGTGATGCATGCCGCCGCGTATGCCGACCCCAAGGTTGTGCCCGGCCTCGGGCGCCTGGGGCGCAGCCAGGGCTGCCCTGCCGTTCGGCCGGCCATTGCCGGCAAGCTGATCGAGACGTTGCAACGCGGTAGCTATGTGTTTGCCTATTACCCGCAGCAGAACTGGCTGAAAACATCACGTTTTCTCAACGCACAGAGCTGCCCGCTGGCAAATCAGTCTCTCGCCAGCAAATAGAGGCAACGGTGGGTAGTTACTGACTACCCTTGGCCTGTTGCTCCAGGTGCACCTGCAACGTCGGATCGATTTGCAGTGCGCTGGCCAGTTCGTCCAGGTAGGCCCGCTCTGCGGGCTGCTGGTCATCCACCAGCATCACGCTAGCCAGGTACATTTCGGCAGCCATGGCGGGGTCCTGGGCAGACTGTGCCACCTCGGCTGCATCGAGTGGTTTGCTGACCTCCTCATCCAGCCATTGCTGCAGTTGCGGGTCGCTGGTGTGGCGTTTGATTTCGGCGTAGATCAACTGTTCTTCTTGCTCGTCGATGCGACCGTCAGCCTTGGCTGCCGCGATCAATGCGCGCAGTACCGCATGGCTATGGCCTTCGGCTTCGGCGCCCGACAGTTGATCGACCGTACGCATGGCCTGTTGCGGGGCGGCTGCCTGGCTGCGTTGCCAGCTTTGATAGGCCTGGAACGCCATCATGCCCAACGACGCCAGCGCGGCATAATTGGTGCCACCCGCAGAGCGGCCCTGGGTAGAGCCAAGCGCGCTGCCGCCACCCAAAAGCCCGCCCAGTAAACCACCAAGACCGCCAGCGCCACCCGTTGCACTGCCGCCGCCAAGCAGCCCTCCCAGCAAGCCGCCCAGGCCGTCTTGCGATGCCAGGCCGCCGTTCCCTTGTTGCGCTCGCGAGCCTTGTCCGGCGCGCAGCAGCTGTTCGAGTAGATCAGTCGTGTTCATGGCACCGCCCTCGGTCGGTAGTCGTTGCCCAGACAAGCAACGATAGCCCCCTCGAGGCGAACTGCCATGACCGTTTGGCAGACTTGGCCCAGAAGGGCCAAGGTCGGGTCAGGCACCCATATGGCAGGTGCTGCAGCCAGGGTACTGGCTCAGCCTCTCATCACTTCGTCCAATGCCTGCTCAAGGGTGCTGACCGTGCGCTCGATATTGTGCAGCTTTTCGAGCCCGAACAGGCCGATGCGGAAGGTCTGGAAGTCGGCTGGCTCGTCACATTGCAACGGCACGCCGGCGGCTATCTGCAGGCCGTGATCGGCAAATTTCTTGCCGCTCTTGATATCGGCATCATCGGTGTAGCTCACCACGACGCCCGGTGCCTGAAAGCCCGATGCAGCCACGCTCTTGATGCCTTTGCCAGTCAACAGGGCGCGCACCCGATCACCTAGCGCCTGTTGTTCCGCGCGGACCTTGTCGAAGCCGTAGGCTTGCATCTCGTTCACCACGTCGTTGAACCGTGCGAGCGAATCGCTGGGCATGGTCGCATGGTACGCATGCCCACCTTGCTCGTAGGCCTGCATGATCTGAAGCCACTTTTTCAGGTCGCAGGCAAAGCTGCTGCTCTGTGTGTGCTCGATGCGTTCGAGGGCCAGCGCGCTGAACATCACCAAGGCGCAGCAAGGTGAGGCGCTCCAGCCTTTTTGCGGTGCGCTGATCAGCAGGTCGACCGCGCACTTGTGCATATCGACCCAAATCGTGCCGGAGGCGATGCAGTCCAGTACGAACAGGCCACCTACTGCATGCACGGCATCGCCGACGGCCCGCAGGTAATCGTCGGGCAGGATAATCCCTGATGAGGTTTCAACGTGGGGCGCGAAGACAATCTGAGGCTTGTGCGCCTCAATTGCCGCCAGCACTTGCTCCAGAGGCGGTGGCGCGTAGGCCGCCTGGCGCCCCGTGTCGACCGGTCGGGCTTTCAGCACCGTGGTGGCCGCCGGGATGTTGCCCGTATCGAGGATTTGGCTCCAGCGATAACTGAACCAGCCGTTGCGTATCACCAGGCATTGCTGGCCAGTGGCAAACTGGCGCGCAACTGCTTCCATGCCGAATGTACCGCTGCCCGGCACTACCGCAACAGCCTGGGCGCCATAGACCTGTTTCAGGGTCTTGGAAATGTTCTTCATCACGCCTTGAAATGCCTGAGACATGTGATTGAGCGAGCGGTCGGTGTACACCACCGAGTACTCGACCAGCCCCTCAGGATCAATACTGGAGTAGAGCGTTGACATGGGGTGACTCCTTGGCAGAGATGTCCGTGGTATCGACCCTGCCCTAAGCCCTGGCAAATGACAAGACGGGGCAGGGCGGTGTGCGGCTTCGGTCGACCTTATCAACAGCCTCACCGGTACCGGTGACCGCTAAACTTTGCTCTAACCGTAGATTAACTATTGCCTGTCTGTTGCTTCAGCCAGTGTTGCACGACGCCAAGCGACTCAGGCTGCTGCAGCTTGCGTGGCCACACCAGATAGAACGACTTGTCGAGCCTGAGCTGCTGAGCGAAGACTTGAATCAGCCTGCCGGCGACGATGTCATCACTGACGAACGCCAGGCTGGCCAACGCAATGCCCTGGCCACTGATGGCCGCATCAATGGCCAATGAGGTCTGATTGAACCGCAGGTTCTTGGCGGTCGGTTGCACGTGTTGCGGAAACACTGCAGCAAGGAACTGAGGCCAGAAGTTATGGGCATCGTGGAGCATGATGAAATCTTGCAGTTGCTCGAAGCTGGCGGGGACTTGGCTGCCCTCGAACAACGCAGGGCTGGCCACTGCGACGATGCGATCCTCCATCAACAGTTCGCTGTTCAGGCCTGCGCCGATTTCGGGCTTGCCATAGCGGACGGCGATATCCACGCCATCGGTGTTGAAGTGGGACAGTCGATCTGTAGCCAGCACACGTAAATCGATGTCCGGGTGGCTTTGCGCAAAACTGCCCAGCCTGGGAATAAGCCATTTGGAGGCAAAGGTCGGGGTAACGCTGACCGTAAGGTGCGCTGATTGTGGCCGCAGCAGGCGTGTCGCCTCATCGATCATGGCCAGGGCACTGCGGATGCTGCCGCTGTAACCCAGCCCTGCATCGGTCAGTGCCAGGCCCCGGGGCAGGCGCTCGAACAGGCGAAGGTTCAGGCTTGCCTCCAGCCCGCGTATCTGTTGTGCAACTGCCGCCTGGGTCACGCCCAATTCTTCGGCGGCCAGGCGGAAGTTAAGGTGGCGGGCGACCACTTCAAACACGCGTAGCGCATTAAGCGAGGGCAATTCAGGGAAACCGTTTGGCATGACGTTGGCAATGGCCGGGCTGGAAAAATTCATTGCCGAGGCTACTCCCTGAGCACCTTTAAAGAAACCCGCGCCAGCGCCTTCAATTCAAGCGCCTGAACCTCAAGCGCTCTTTTCGCGGCAGCGGTTTTTCATCGTGCAGCTTGACTCGTGAAATTTTTAGTGTAATTTTTCATGAAAAATAAACATAAAAATTTCACGGCAGTCCGAAACGATGAAGATGCACGAAGAGGTTGAAGCCCTCGCGATCCTTATTCACGACCTGCGCAAATTCAAGAACCTGACCTTGGGTGAACTGGCCGAGCGCATCAACCGCTCTGTCGGTTTTCTCTCCCAGGTCGAACGCGGTGTTTCACGCCCGACCGTGGCGGACCTCACCGCTATCAGCGAAGCGCTCGGCGTATCCACCGCGTACTTCTACAACCTGAGCAAGCCCCGCAGCATCGGCTGGGTCACGCGCCCCCATGAGCGGCGCACGCTGTACCTGGAGTCGGGCATTACCGACGTGCTGGCCTCGCCGACCATCGCCGGCGCGTTCGCCATGCTCGACAGCCATCTCGAGCCCGGCGCCACCAGTGGCGAGGACTACCTGAGCGATCGTTCCGAGCAGGGCTGTTTCGTGCTCGAAGGCGAGCTCACGGTATGGCTGGACCAGGGTGACGCCGTGACCCTGCACGCCAACGACTGCTTCCAGCTGCAACCCCACGCGCAATTCCGTTACGCCAACCTGACGGAAAAGACCACCCGTGTGCTCTGGGTCTTCAATTGAATTCGTTCACCTCACAAGGATAAGAAGATGAGTGTCATCTTTCCGGATCTGCTGGCTGAAGTGCGCTCGTTCCGAGCAGAACACCCGGCAATACGCTATGTCGACCTGATTGCACTGGATATCCCCGGGCATTTCTATGGCAAGCGCTACCCCATCGACATGCTGGAGAAAGTCGCAGCCGGTGCGCCTTTGAAGCTGCCGCAGAACTGCGTGCTGCTGGGCACCCAGGGTGGGCTCTACCCGATTGGTGACTACTGCTTCGCCGACGGCGACCCGGATGCCGCGCGGCGCCTGGTACCGGGCACCCTCAAGCCGGTGCGCTGGGAAAAGGAAGTGATCGCCCAGATGCTCATCACCTCCGACGGCACTGCCAAGCCGATCGAGTTCGAACCCCGAGAAGTGCTGGCTCGCGTGCTTCAGCGCCTGGCCAAGCGTGGTATCCGCCCGGTGGTGGCGTTCGAACTGGAGTTCTACCTGTTCGACCGCAAGCTCGATAACGGCCTGCCGCAGTACCCGCGCGACACGGCGACCGGGGACGAAGACGACCAACCGAACATGCACATCGAGCGGCTGTCGCGCTTCTCGTCGGTGCTGCACGAGATGGTCGATGGCGCCAACGAGCAGGGCGTGCCGGCGAACGTGATCACCGCAGAGCTAGGCCCCGGCCAGTTCGAAATCAACTTCTCCCACAGCGACGATGCCCTGAGCGCGGCGGACTGGTCGGCGCTGTTCTGCCGCAGTACCCGGGGTATCGCGATGAAGCACGGCTACCGCGCCAGCTTCATGAGCAAGCCGTACCTGGACGCGCCAGGCAGCGGCATGCATGTGCATGTCAGCCTGTACGACGACGCCGGCAACAACATCCTGGCCGGTGCCGAGCAGCGCAAGCTGCGTCATGCGGTGGCAGGGTGCCTGGAGCTGCTGCCGCACTGCATGCCGATCTTTGCCCCCAACCACAATGCCTACCGCCGTTATGGCGCGATGGTCAACGCGGCGAGCAAGGCCAGCTGGGGCTTCGAGGACCGTGATGCGTGCATTCGCATCCCGGAATCCGACCCGCGCAACCTGCGCATCGAGCACCGCCTCGCGGGCGCCGATGCCAACCCGTATCTGGTGCTGGCGGCCATCCTGACCGGGATGGAGCATGGCCTGGACCGTGGCGTGGAACCCATTGCGCCGTTGAACGACAACCGCCAGAGCGGCATCGACTTCCCCAAGGATGCCCTCAGCGCTCTGGCCGCCATGCGTCACCACCCGGTGGTCAACGAAGGCCTGGGCAGTGAGTTCGTGATGGTTTATTGCGAAAACAAATACCAGGAGCAACTGGACTTCATGCGCCACATCGATGCCCGCGAATACCGCTGGTTCCTTTGACTGCTGCGGTCCGAACAGACGCTTTTTCAACGTTTGAATACCACGCGCAATACCGATTTGCCGGAGGAAGATATGCCACGTGTGCCCGTTATTGGCATTACCGCATGCACCAGCATGATTGAGCAGCATGCCACCCAGACCATCGCCGAGAAGTACGCACGCGCGGCCGCCAAAGCGGCGTGTGGGCTGCCCATCGTGATCCCCAGCCTCGGTGACCTGATGGACAGCGCCGATATTCTCGACGTGGTGGATGGGCTGATCTTCACCGGTTCGCCGTCCAACATCGAGCCGTTTCACTACAACGGCCCGGCCAGTGCGGTAGGCACCCATCATGACCCTTTGCGTGATGCCACCACGTTGCCGCTGATGCGTGCGGCCATCGCCGCCGGTGTGCCCGTACTTGGCATTTGCCGTGGCTTTCAGGAAATGAACGTGGCGTTGGGTGGCACCCTGTACCAGAAGGTCCACGAGGCTGGGGTGTACATGGATCACCGCGAAGGCAAGGGCGAGCCCATCGAAAAGCAGTATGGCCCGCGTCACACCATGCATGTGGAACCCGGTGGCCTGCTCGACCGCATGGGCTTGCCGGCGATCTTCGACGTCAATTCCATCCACGGCCAGGGCATTGATGTACTGGCCCCGGGGCTACGGGTGGAAGCATTGGCACCAGATGGCCTGGTGGAAGCGATTTCGGTCGAGAACAGCAAGGGGTTTGCCCTGGCCGTGCAATGGCACCCGGAGTTCCAGGTCATGGACAACCCGCAGTACCTGGCCATCTTCCAGTCATTCGGCAAGGCCTGCCGGCAGCGCTCGGTGCTGCGCCAGAGGCTGTTGCTGTCCGCCTGAACAGCCACCTTGCCCACCTACGAAAATACCCGCGCAGCACCGCTGCGCAACTTGATGGAGTGAAGTCAATGAGTGAACAGAATTCGCAGACCCAGGCCTGGCAAGCGCTGAGCCGCGACCACCACCTGGCCCCGTTCAGCGATGTCAAACAACTGGCCGAGAAAGGCCCGCGCATTATCACCTCGGCCAAGGGCGTGTACCTCTGGGACAGTGAAGGTAACAAGATTCTCGATGGCATGGCGGGCCTGTGGTGCGTGGCGGTCGGCTATGGTCGCGACGAGCTGGCCGAGGTCGCCAGCCAGCAGATGAAGCAGCTGCCTTACTACAACCTGTTCTTCCAGACTGCCCACCCGCCTGCGCTGGAGCTGGCCAAGGCAATCGCCGATGTGGCGCCGCAAGGCATGAACCACGTGTTCTTCACAGGCTCCGGCTCCGAAGGCAACGACACCGTACTGCGCATGGTTCGCCATTACTGGGCGTTGAAGGGCAAGAAAAACAAGAACGTCATCATCGGCCGCATCAACGGTTACCACGGCTCTACCGTGGCGGGCGCGGCCCTGGGCGGCATGAGCGGTATGCACCAGCAGGGCGGGGTGATCCCGGATATCGTGCACATCCCGCAGCCCTACTGGTTCGGTGAAGGCGGCGACATGACCGAGGCCGACTTCGGCGTGTGGGCGGCCGAGCAGTTGGAGAAGAAGATCCTCGAAGTTGGCGTGGACAACGTTGCCGCCTTCATCGCCGAGCCGATCCAGGGCGCCGGCGGTGTGATCATCCCGCCGCAGACCTACTGGCCGAAGGTCAAGGAAATCCTGGCCAGGTACGACATCCTCTTCGTCGCCGACGAAGTCATTTGCGGTTTCGGCCGTACCGGTGAGTGGTTCGGTACTGACTACTACGACCTCAAGCCCGACCTGATGACCATCGCCAAGGGCCTGACCTCCGGTTACATCCCCATGGGCGGAGTGATCGTGCGTGACGAAGTGGCCAAGGTCATCAGCGAAGGCGGCGACTTCAACCACGGCTTCACCTATTCCGGCCACCCGGTAGCGGCTGCGGTGGGCCTGGAGAACCTGCGCATTCTGCGCGACGAGCAGATCATCCAGCAGGTGCACGATAAAACCGCACCTTATCTGCAGCAACGCCTGCGCGAACTGGCCGACCACCCGCTGGTAGGCGAAGTCCGCGGCTTGGGCATGCTCGGTGCGATCGAGCTGGTGAAGGACAAGGCCACCCGCGCCCGTTATGAAGGCAAAGGTGTCGGCATGATCTGCCGCCAGCACTGCTTCGACAACGGCCTGATCATGCGCGCCGTGGGCGACACCATGATCATCGCGCCACCGCTGGTGATCAGTGTCGAAGAGATCGACGAGCTGGTGCAGAAGGCTCGCAAGTGCCTGGACCTGACGTACGAAGCTGTTCGGTAAGAAAGGGGCTGCTTCGCATCCCATCGCCGGCAAGCCAGCTCCCACAGGGTTGAGACATGCATTGCAACTGTGGGCGCTGGCTTGGCTGACAGCCAGCGAACCCTGAAGCATTTTGCTTTGTGAGATGAATCATGTACTTTTCAGGGCATTCATCACCCATCCGAAAGTCGCGATTCAACTATGAAAGTGCACGAAGAAATCGAAGGCCTGGCAGTACTGATTCGCGACCTGCGCAAATTCAAAGGCCTGACATTGGGCGAGCTGGCCCAGCGCATCGGCCGTTCGGTAGGCTTTCTGTCCCAGGTCGAACGCGGCGTATCGCGCCCGACCGTGGCCGACCTCACTGCCATCAGCGAAGAGCTCGGTGTCTCGACCGCCTACTTCTACAAGCTGGACAAACCCCGCGAACTCGACTGGGTCACCCGCCCTCACGAGCGCCGCACGCTGCATCTGGCCGGCGGCATCACCGATGTGCTGGCATCCCCCACGATAACGGGGGCGTTCTCCATGCTCGATAGCCATTTGCAGCCGGGGGCCAGCAGTGGCGAAGAGTACCTGGACGACAGCTCGGAGCAAGGCTGCTTCGTGCTCGAAGGCGAACTGACCGTCTGGCTGGACGGCGGTGAGCCGGTCACGCTGCGCGCCAGTGACAGTTTTCAGTTGCAACCCCATGCCAGTTTTCGTTACGCCAACCTCACCGACAAGCCCACGCGCGTGCTTTGGGTGTTCAGCTGAGGGGCTTGTGCGTCGCATCCGGCTGGCCGGGAAAGTTGGCCTGCAAGCAATATGCTGGCTGCATGGGGTATCCTTATGCCACGCAAACAACTTCGAAGCAGTGAATGAACGATGGGTTTTGAACAACTAGCTGAGCTACGTGACCGCCTGCGGGCGGAAAAAGGGCAGACCAAGGCCGATAGCCCGAAACCGCCCAAGCGCAAGTCGCCCGCGCAGGCGAAGCCGCGTGAGCAGGACCCGGCGGTGGCAGCGATTTGGCCTCTGCAGAAGCATTTTCCCTTGGCTTTCCCGGTCAATCCTGCCCCCAAGGTGCCGCTCAAGGAGGGCATTTTCAAGGATGCCGAGCAACACTTGGAGCTGCTTGGGTTAACCCGTGAGCAGCTGAAACTGGGCATTTCTACGTGGTGCCGGGGTGCTCGATACTGGGCAAGCATGGTGGAAGATGCACCGCGTCTGGACCTGAACGGGCAGGCAGCTGGCGTTGTGACCGCCGCCCAGGCACTGCATGCGAAGCAGCAAGCCTCGCGGCAACGTAGCCAGGACCGCCGCAACCGGGCGAAGTCCAAAGCGCAGTCGCAGTCGCAGACCTCTGCCGCCGACACCGCAGCAGTGCAGACTACCGACTGAATTAAGTCGCGCGTTGCCCTGTCGCCACGCTGGAGGGCAGCCCCTTGCGGGGGCTGCCGCCTGCGTTAGGTGTGTGGCAACTTACCTTCAGATCAAAAATCCTGGATTTACCCTGTTCCGGCCCGCCACGCACACTGCGTGTTCGGTCCAATCACTCAGGGTTTCTCATGGTTTTCGAGGGTGAACGCAATAGGGGCGTGTCAAAGCCCCTGTTCAGCGTGTTCTGTTTTGCCAGTTACTTGCTGTCGTTGTCTTATGGCTCGACCTTCCTGCTTGCATTGCTGGTGGCTACCCAAGGTGGCAACGAGCAGGATGCGGGCCATGTGATCTCAGCCGCCATGTTGAGTACGTTTGCTGCCGTGCTGGTTTCCGGGCACTTGTCAGATCGCCTCGGCGCTGCACGCTCGATTGCTTATTGCGGTCTGGCACTGGTGGCTGCGAACGTGGGGTTTGCCATGAGTGCCAGCCATACAAACCTGATGATGATGTTCGGCTTGCTGCTGGGCATAGGCTGGGGCGTTTTCTATACCCTGGGCCCGATCATCGTGGCAACGATCGTTCCCCCGGCACAGCGCTCGCGCTATTTTGCATTGCTCTCGGGCAGTATGATGAGCGGCATTGGCTCGGCGCCCTTGGTCGGGCGCCTGGCTAGCCAAATGGGTTTGCCGGTCACTGCCACCTTTTTTGTTGCAGCACTGGCTAGCCTGATCGGCGTAGTGCTGTTCTGGCGCATGGCCAATGCGTTCGTCCAATTACCCAATCGCTTTAGCGCATCAGTGTCCAGACTGTCCTGGCAGGCAACGCAAAAAGTCCTGGGCTCAAGGGCTGTATTCCCGATCCTGATGGTAGGCCTGGGCGGTGCGATCTTTGGCGGGCTTTCAAGTTTTCAAACCAGCTATGCCCATGAAAAAGCCCTCGACTACTCGGTTTTCTTCATAGGTTTCATGAGTGCTGCCATTGCCGGGCGCATGTTTGTAGCGGGGGTGGTGGTAAGGCGCGATCCCTATCGGATGTCGTGTCTGCTGTCCGGGCTGATCGTAGTGGCGTTATTGATGTTCAAATACGTTGTTGCCGGGAACCTTGGGTACATCCTGGCAGCGGTCATTCTGGGCGTTGGCTATGGCCTGACCTATTCGGTGATCAACGGCCTCGCGGCGAACGAGGCACCAGAGGGCACAACCACGCAGTCTCTGCTGCTGTTCAGCCTTTCTTATTTTGTTGGTGTGTTCGGGTTCCCGTTCCTTGCCGGCAAAATCATCATCGACAAAGGTTTGTCGATGATGCTGTTGATCCTGCTGGGGGTATCCGTGCTCAATTGGTCGATTACGCTCGGACGGCTGGTGTGGCGCAAGGGCAACTTGCACAACGCCATGGCGTAGACCTCACTCGATCAACTCAAGCCATGGCCAGCGCTCCCGGTAGCTGGCAGCTTTTGCCTTGAACAAGTCGGGGCGTGGATTCAGTTCGTTCATCCTCAAAAGGTTGTTCTGCAAGTCTTCCAGGCCATGGGTGCTGTACAACGAGCCCGTGAGCACATCAACGCCCAGGCAGGTCGAGCGGATCAGGTAGCGGTCAATGCCATCGGTAACCTTGTGCAATGCCGAGTAGGTGCCGCCGAATTTCGCTTGGTACCACAGGTGAACGCGGGCCTGATTGCGCACTTCGACGTTGACGCCCAGGTGCGCACACGCCTGCTGAACCTTGGCGATAACCCGGTCTTCTGCTTCCCAGGACAAGTCGGTGTCGAAATAGGCGATGTCGTAGTCCTTGATACCCCACGCGACAGGCCGCCCGGCGCGTTGGTTCCAGAAGGTCTGGAACAGCGCGCCGGCCGTTAGCATGCAGTGAGGCATATCCAGCGTTGGCAAGATGGCCAGCAGTGCCCGGTTTATCGGGTTTTCCTGGATGGTCGCCAGAACCTGTTCATCAGTCAGTGAATACATGGGTGTCGTCCTTGAAGGCTGCTTGCCAAGGAGCGAGTTTACCCTGTGATAGTGGGCACATCCGCGAAGCATGCGATGCACGCAAGCAGCAGCTCCAGTGCTAGGCATCCACCCTCTGCCCCTTGTGCGCCTGGCGCCATTGTTTGGGGCTGACATCGAACCAGCGGCGAAACGCCCGCGAGAACGCGCTGATTTCCGAGTACCCCAGCAGCAATGCCAACTCGGAAATCGGCAGCGCCGACTGTTGCAGGTAATAGGTCGCCAGCTCCTGGCGCACGGTGTCGAACAGGGTCGAAAAACTCAGCCCCTGCTCCTGCAGGCGGCGTTGCACGGTCCAGCTGGGCAGGCGCAATTGCTCGGCTACCTGCTCCAGGCTCGGGTAGCCGTCGCCCAACAGGGCGCGAACCTGGGTTTTCACATCATCGACAATGCCTGGGCGGTTGAGCGTGCCGGCCTGGCCGCGGAGCAGGTGCATGCTTTCGATGACGATGGCCAGCAAGCGTGGGTCGCGGCCGGGCATTGGCCGGTCGAGCACGCTGCGGCGAAACACCAGCGCATTGCGCTGCTGACCAAACAGCACCGGGGCGTCGAACACTTTGCAGTGCTCATGCCAGGCCTCGGGTTGCGGGTGCTCGAACAACACCTTTTCGGGTGCCCAGTTTTGCCCCAGCGCATGGCGCATCAGGTTGAAGAACATGCCCAGCGACAGTTCGGCGTCCTGCCGCTTGCGCAGGATGGCGCCGTATTGCACCTGGTAGTCCAGGCGGTAGAACTCGCCCATTTCCTCCAGCCGCAACAGGCTGCTCTGCTGGTGCACCGGGAAGGTGTTGACCACGTTGCGCAGGGCATCGCCCAAGGTGGCAGAGCACATGCCCACGTAGCCGAGCAGCCCGAGCGCGTCGGGCTTGAACTGCTGGCCGAAGCGCAGGCCGAAGTTGTCATTGCCGGTTTGCCGAGCCGCCTCCTCGAATACCTGGCAGTACTGGTTCAGGTCCAGGGTGAGGGTAGGGTGCTCCAGGCGCTCGCTGTCGATGCCGGCGCGCCCCAGGATGCGTTCGGCATCGCCACCTTGCTGGCCGATGAAGCCGACCAGGCCGGTCGCCGCCGAGGCCAGAATGCCTATCGAGTTGCCAGGCGGGGCACTCGCTGGTTGGCGCGAGCCTGTATGGATAACGTGCACGAAGCTTCCTCCTCGGTCGTTTACCGGCTGTTGCTGGGTAAATGAAGGAGCAATTTTCATTCCACGCCGGGCCAACGGCCGTACGCCAGCCTGTCGACCGCTCAAGGGCAACTCATTGCGGCGCTGCCGGGGGCCCTCATGGCGCAGGCTGCGCACCAGCACGGTGCGTAGCCTTTGGTTACAAAACTGTTTCGATCATGCCCGTGCGAGTGCGCCCACCGGCCGCTCCTGCAAGTAACGCTGGCACAGGCCCACGGTCTGCTCGACCCATTGCGGGCCCAGGCACTCCACTTGTGGCGTGCCGCGGTGGGTGCCGGTCCAGGCCAGCAGTTGCAGACGCCGCTGCATGATCAGCGTCGGCAGCATGGCTATGTCGCTGGCATCCAGGCTGGCCACGCTGCTGTAACCCGCCAGCCAGTTGTCGATCCACTGCGGCAGGTCGGGGTGGTGTTCGAAGAAGCTCAGGGCCGCTGCCAGGTCGTGCAGGTACCAGCCCATGCCGCAGTCGTCGAAGTCGATGATGCGGGTGCGATCACCTTGCACCAGCAGGTTGGTCAGGCGTAGGTCAGCGTGGATAAGGCCAAAGCGTGATGGGTCTTCGCCATAGCCGGCCAGGCGCGCGCCGATCACCTGTACCGCTTCGCTGATCAAGGCGCTGCCCCGGGCATCCAGGTAGGGCGCTTCGCGCCAGCTGCCCCAGTGGCCGTGCTCACCCAGCATGCTTTGGTGGTTCCAGGTCAGCCGTTGAAAATTGTCGGGGCGTTGCCAACTGCGGGCGTGGCGATGCAGGTGGGCATTGATGGCGCCAAGCCGGCGGAACGAAGCATTCAACTGTTGCTGGTCGGGCTCGCCGCCCTCTATCCAATGAAACAGCACCACGTAACGATGGCCAAGGCCGGGCAGCTCGACCCTTTGAATCGCTTCGCCGTCCACCCCGGCGATGGGCACTGGTACCTCCAGGCCGGCCTGCTCCAGCGCGGCCAGCCAGGCCAGTTCACTGGCGATGTCGGCGTGTTGGTGATAGCCGGCGCGGTGCACACGCATCACATACCGTTGCCGCAAGCCCCGTACCCGATACGTGGCGTTCTCGGAGTGCACCAGCAACTCGATCTGGCCCTGGTAGGTATCGGCATAGCCAGCCAGCGCGTGCTGGGCGAAACGTTCAAGCACGGCAGGGCTGGTGTGAGATGGGTGATCGTTGGTCATCAGGCACGCTCCGTTGGCAGGGGTCTGGCTGCCAGCATGAGTCGAGCCCCGCGCCACTGGCTTGACCGCAAACCGCGAAATCTTGACCACACGCCACAAGCCGCCTGGGCCGCTTCGAGAATTTGATCCTGCAGCCCTCAACTTGTGCCCTGCGGTCAAGTCGCCACCTGCCGGCCGGCCCACCATCGGCCCCCATCACTGGCGTAAACAGCGGATCGAGGGCTAGAGCATGCTGACTTCACTACAAGGCAAAAGCGTATTGGTCACCGGCGGTACCAGCGGTATCGGCCTGGGCATCGCCGTCGGCTTCGCCCGCCAGGGCGCCAAGGTGGCGATCAGTGGCCGGCACCGGGACAAGGTTGAGGCTGTCGCCAGCCGCTTGCGTGATCAAGGCCTGGCCGTCATCGGCCTGGTGGCCGATGTGGGTGACCGCGCGCAGGTGCTGCGGATGATCGAAGAGGTGGCGCAGGCCCAGGGCGGGCTCGATGTACTGTGCGCCAATGCCGGGGTCTTCCCCTCTGCCGCACTGGCCGAGATGAGCGATACCGACTGGGACAAGGTGCTCGGCACCAATGCCAAAGGCACCTTCCTCTGCGTGCAGGCGGCGCTGCCGTATTTGCGCAGGGCCGAGTACGGCCGGGTGATCCTGACCTCGTCCATCACCGGGCCAGTCACCGGCTTTCCAGGCTGGGCGCACTACGGCGCGAGCAAGGCAGCGCAGCTGGGTTTCATGCGTACCGCAGCGATCGAGCTGGCCCGCGATGGCATCACCATCAATGCCCTGCTGCCAGGCAACATCGTTACCGAAGGCTTGCAGGGCATGGGCGAGGACTACCAGGCCAGCATGGCCGCGTCCATTCCGCTCAAGCGCCTCGGCCAGGTCGAGGACATTGCCAATGCCGCGTTGTTCTTTGCTTCCAGAGAGGCCGGCTACATCACTGGGCAAAGCCTGATCATCGATGGTGGGCAGATCCTGCCCGAGTCCCTGCAAGCACTGGCCTGACCCTTTTCCACCAAAACCATAAAAGCACGGAGTGGATCCTGATGAGCGAGACCTACAGCGGTGAACTGGAGCGCCGGCTTGACAGCCAGGCACAGCCCCATGAGGTGCAGCGCCTGCGCAAGAATGCAGTGGGCTTGATGGGTGTGCTGTTCATGACGGTTGCCACTGCGGCGCCGATCACCGCCATGCTTGGCAACGTGCCGATCGCCATCGGCAGCGGCAATGGTCAGTACGCGCCGGCGGGCTACCTGGTGGCCACGATCATCCTGGCGCTGTTCGCCATTGGCTATGCACAGATGGCCAAGTACATCACCGCCACAGGGGCGTTCTACGGCTTCATTTCCCATGGCTTGGGCCGGGTGGTGGGCATGGCCTCGGGGCTTGCCGTAACGCTGACCTACATCGTTTTCGAAGCGGCGTTGGTGGGCATTTTCGCCTTCTTCTGTGAAGACCTGCTGGCCAGTGTCGTCGGCCTGCATGTGCCATGGATCGTGTTTGCCCTGGCCATGCTATTGGCCAACGGCGTGCTCAGCTACTTCGACATCTCCCTCACTGCCAAGGTGCTGGGGCTGTGCCTGGTGCTGGAGATCCTGATGCTGGGGCTGATGGCCTTTGCCGTGCTGTTCCACGGCGGTGGGCCGCAGGGCATGGCGGTGGAGTCAATCAACCCGCTCAACGCCTTCCGGCCAGCCGAGGGGGTGATAGGTGCGAACGCTGGCATCGGCCTGTTCTTCGCCTTCTGGTCCTGGGTGGGTTTCGAGTCCTCGGCCATGTACGGCGAGGAATCACGCAACCCGAAAAAGATCATCCCCTTGGCGACGCTGCTCGCGGTGATCGGCATCGGCGTGTTCTATGTGTTCGTCTCGTGGATGGCCATCGCCGGTTCCGGCCCTGCCGAAGCCATTCGCCTGGCGCAGGACCCGGCCAGTGCCGCCGAGGTGTTCTACGGGCCGACCCGCTTGTACCTGGGCGAGTGGGCCGTGAGCCTGTTCAAGCTGTTGGTGGTGACCGGCTCGTTTGCCTGCGGCATGGCCTTCCATAACTGTGCCGCGCGCTACCTCTATGCCCTGGGCCGGGAGAACCTGTTCGTGTTCCTAGGCCGCACCGTTGGCCGTACTCATGCCCGCCATGGCTCGCCGCATGTAGCCTCGACCGTGCAAAGCGTGATCGCCACGCTGATCGTGCTGGCGTTCCTGCTCACCGGTAAAGACCCGTATGCCGACTTGTATGCCTTGCTGGCAATCCTCGGCACCATGGGCATTCTGATCGTCCAGGCGCTGTGCGCCTTCGCCGTGATCTGCTACTTCCATGTCGGCACCCAACGCCGTGCCCAGGCCCATTGGTTCAAGACCTTCCTCGCGCCCCTGCTGGGCGGCATCGGCATGCTGTACGTGGTTTACCTGCTGTTCGCCAACCTCAGCTTCGCCGCTGGCAGCGCGGCCGAATCGCTGTTGTTCCGGCTGATCCCGTGGATCGTCGCCGCCAGCTTCGCGTTGGGTGGCTCGATCGCCTTGTACTTCCGTTACTTCGACCGCCGCAAGTACCACATCATCGGCAGCATCGTCATGGACGACGCCCGCCAGGACACCTGAGGAGACCGACCATGTTGAAAGTAAATGCCTTCCAGCCCGAGCAGGCTGCTGCCCTGGATGCCGCCGAGCGCCGCCTGATCGAGCGCCGCCAACGCCTGCTGGGGCCGGCCTACCAGCTGTTCTACGACAACCCGCTGCACCTGGTGCGCGGCGCGGGTACGTGGCTGTACGACACGGCAGGGCGGGCCTACCTCGACCTGTACAACAACGTCGCCTCGGTGGGCCATAGCCACCCTCGTGTGGTCGAAGCCCTGGCCGGGCAGGCGGCTGCGCTCAATACCCATACCCGCTACCTGCATGAAGGCGTACTCGATTATGCCGAGAAGCTGCTGGCGACCATGCCGGCGCAGTTGGGCAACGTGATGTTCACCTGCACCGGCAGTGAGGCCAATGACCTGGCCCTGCGCATTGCCCGGGACTACACCGGGGGCACAGGCGTGATCGTTACCCGCTATGCCTACCACGGTATGACGGCGGCCATCGCCGAGCTGTCGCCGTCGGTGGGCGACTACGTGCCGCTGGGCCGTGACATCCGCGTGGTCGACGCCCCGTTGCACCTGCCGCACGCTCCGCACCAGGTTGGCCAGCAGTTCGCCGCCCAGGTGCGTGCTGCGCTGGCCGACATGCAGCGTCATGGCATCCGCCCGGCTGCGTTGTTGGTCGACACGTTGTTCACCAGCGATGGCGTGTTCGCCGACCCTGCCGGCTTTCTTGTCGAAGCGGTGGAGGCGGTGCGCGCTGCGGGTGGCCTGTTCATCGCCGACGAGGTGCAGCCAGGTTTTGGCCGCACCGGCACGCACATGTGGGGCTTCCAGCGCCATGGCCTGGTGCCCGACCTGGTGACCATGGGCAAACCGATGGGCAATGGTCACCCGCTGGCAGGTTTGACGGTGCGCCCTGAAATCCTGGAGCGCTTCGGCCGCAACGCCAGTTACTTCAACACGTTTGGCGGCAACCCGGTGTCTGCGGCCGTGGGCCTGGCAGTGCTGCAAGTGATCGAGGACGAAGGCCTGCAGGAGAATGCCCGGCAGGTGGGGGGCCAACTGAAGGAGGGCCTGGAGGGCCTTGCACGCGAGCATGCCTGCCTTGGCCAGGTACGTGGCGCGGGGTTGTTCATTGGGGTGGATGTGGTAGCGCCGTCGGGGGCTGCCGATGGCGCCACGGCGCGGCGTATCGTCAACCTGCTACGGGAAGAAGGCATGCTGATCGGCGTGTCGGGGGCCGACAACAATGCCCTGAAGATCCGCCCGCAGTTGTGCTTCTCGGCGCAGAACGTCGAGCAGTTCCTCAGCGCCTTGCAGCGTGTGCTGCACCAGCTGTGACGGTGTGACCCCGGTTGTACGCGCGCCCCGCCAAGGTTTGCCTTGGCGGGGTTTGTTTTTTCAGCCTGGTCAGTGCCCGGTGGCAGCCTTGCGTCCCTGGGCGGCGTCATAGCAACCTGCCTGTTCGAACACCGCGCGCACTTCATCCAGCACGGCCGGGTCTTCGATGGTCGCAGGCATGGCCACTTCGGGGTTGGCGGCCAGGCTGCGCAGGGTCTTGCGCAGAATCTTGCCAGAGCGGGTCTTGGGCAGGCGCTTGAGGATGAACACCCGCCGTAGCGAAGCGACAGCGCCGACCGCATCGCGCACCCTGGCGACCAGTTCGCGTTCCAGCAGCGCCGGGTCGGGCTGCTGGCCGTGCTTGAGCACCACGAACCCCACCGGCACCTCGCCCTTGAGCTCCTCGGCCAGTGCCACCACCGCGCACTCGGCAACGGCCGGGTGCTCGCCCAGGGCTTCTTCCAGGCTACCGCTGGACAGCCGGTGCCCGGCCACGTTGATCACATCGTCCACCCGGCCCATGACGAACAGGTAGCCGTCTTCGTCCAGGTAGCCGCCGTCGCCGCTGCAATAGTAGCCGGGGAAGCTGCTCAGGTAGCTGTCGGCAAAGCGCTGCGGGTCGCCCCACAGGGTGGTCAGGGTGCCGGGCGGCAATGGCAGGCGCAGGGCGATGTTGCCCGGCTGGTTGCAGGGGACAGGCTGGCCTTCGTCGTCCAGAATGTCCAGCCGGTAGCCCGGCATCGGTACGCTGGCCGAGCCGGTCTTCATCGGCAAGTCATCCAGCCCGCGCGGGTTGCCGGCAATCGCCCAGCCGGTCTCGGTCTGCCACCAGTGGTCGACAACCGGGCAGGGCAGAAACCCCTGCAGCCATTGGCTGGTTGGCGGGTCCAGGCGCTCGCCGGCCACGTACACGGCCTTCAGGCAGGACAAGTCGCGACCGGCGGCCAGCTGTACCTGCGGGTCTTCGCGCTTGATGGCGCGGAAGGCAGTGGGGGCAGTGAAGAACACATTCACCTGGTGTTCGGCGATCACCCGCCAGAACGCCCCGGCGTCGGGCGTGCGCACCGGCTTGCCCTCGTACAGCAAGGTGGTGCAGCCACGGATCAGCGGGGCATAGACGATGTACGAATGGCCCACGACCCAGCCGATGTCCGAGGCAGCCCAGAACACCTCGCCGGGGTGTGCGTCGTACAGGGCCTGCATGCTGAAGTTGAGCGCCACGGCATGCCCGCCGTGGTCACGCACTACACCTTTGGGTTTACCCGTGGTGCCCGAGGTATAGAGGATGTACAGCGGGTCCGTGGCATTCACTGGCACCGCAGGTACGGCTTCGGCTTGGGCCTGCAGTTGTTGCCAGTCGTGCTCGCGGGGGCCGTGCAACGGGGCCAGGGCCTGTTCGCGTTGCTCGATCACCAGGTGCGGGCTATGCCCGTTGGCCAGTTGCAGGGCCTGGTCGAGCAGCGGCTTGTAGGGCACCACCCGGTCGTACTCGATGCCGCAGCTGGCGCTGAGCAGCACCTTGGGCTGGGCATCGCGGATTCGCACCGCCAGCTCGGCGGCGGAGAAACCGCCAAACACCACCGAGTGCACGGCACCCAACCGCGCACATGCCAGCATGCCGACGAGCGCCTGGGGGATCATCGGCATGTAGATGATCACTCGGTCACCACGCCCCACCCCAAGGGCGCGCAGCATACCGGCGCACCGGGCCACGCGCGCTTGCAGCTGCTGGTAGCTGATGCGCTCCTGCACGCCTGTGGCGGGTGAGTCGTAAAGGATGGCGCAGCGCTCGCCTGCGCCATCCGCGACGTGGCGGTCCACGGCCAAGTGGCAGGTGTTCAGTTGGCCATCGGCGAACCAGCGGCCGCTGCCATCAGCCTGGGCAGTGAAGATCTGTTGCGGAAAGCGATGCCAGTCCAGTGCGGCGGCCTGTTCGCGCCAGAAACCTTCGGGGTCGTCGGCAGCGCGGGCATAGGCCTGCAGGTAGCTAGTCATGGGGTTCTCCTGGTTGCTGTTATTGTTTTACCGGCCTTGCGGCCTGCTGTAATCCTCCCAGTCAGCGCGGAGAGTCGCTTGACCATCGGGCACAATTACTTGACCGCCGAGCGCTTGGCTGGCGCCTTCTGGCGTGCTGTTGCAGGGGCAACAGTGGTTTTACAGTCTGCTGTCTGCCATGCACTCGGACAGCAGGCGAACTTCGTGCAACTTGTTGATATTTTTGGGTTTGTCGATTGGCACGGTTGCTGCTCCTGTCTCCTCGAACCCCAAGGACTCTCAAGGAGCCTCCCCATGAGCCACGCCCCAATCAAGTTCGCCTACTGGGTCCCCAACGTCAGCGGTGGCCTGGTGGTCAGCACCATCGAGCAGCGCACCAGCTGGGACATCGACTACAACCGCAAGCTTGCGCAAATTGCTGAAAAGGCCGGCTTCGACTACGCCCTGTCGCAAATCCGTTTCACAGCCGGTTACGGCGCCGACAACCAGCATGAGTCGGTCACCATCAGCCACGCGCTGCTGGCTGCCACAGAAAAACTCAAGGTTATCGCCGCCATCCTTCCGGGCCCCTGGAACCCGGCTCTGGCGGCCAAGCAGCTGGCCAGCATCGACCACTTCACCCATGGCCGTATCGCCATCAACGTGGTCTCGGGCTGGTTCAAGGGCGAGTTCCATGCCATCGGTGAGCCTTGGCTGGACCACGACGAGCGCTATCGCCGTTCCGAAGAGTTCATCCGCGCGCTGAAGGGCATCTGGACCCAGGACAACTTCACCTTCAACGGCGACTTCTATCGCTTTCGCAACTACAACCTCAAACCCAAGCCGCTGCAGCAGCCACACCCGGAGATTTTCCAGGGTGGTAGCTCGCGTGCTGCGCGGGACATGGCGGCGCGCGTGTCGGACTGGTACTTCACCAACGGCAACAGCGTCGAGGGGATCAAGGCCCAGGTCGACGATATCCGCGCCAAGGCGGCGGCCAACGGCCACTCGGTAAAGATCGGGGTCAATGCCTTCATCATCGCCCGCGACACCGAGGAACAGGCGCGCGCAGTGCTGCAGGAAATCATCGACAAGGCCAACCCCGAAGCGGTGCGGGCGTTCGGTCAGGAAGTGAAGCATGCGGGGTCGGCCAGCCCGGAGGGCGAGGGTAACTGGGCCAAGTCCAGCTTCGAGGACCTGGTGCAGTACAACGATGGTTTCAAGACCAACCTGATCGGCACGCCTCGGCAGATTGCCGAGCGAATCGTTGCTCTGAAGGCGGTGGGCGTCGACCTGATCCTTTCCGGGTTCCTGCATTTTCAGGAAGAAGTGGCGTATTTCGGTGAGCACGTGCTGCCATTGGTGCGCGAGCTGGAAGCCACGCACGGCGCGGAAAAAGCGGTGGCCTGAAGCCGGGGCAGGGCGGCCTTGGCACCCTGCCAGTATTGTCGGATTGTCGTGCAGGGGTTAGGTTTGCCGGCTCACTTCAAGGAAGACAACCCCATGAAACGGACCTTACCGCTGCTGTTCGCCTGCGCGATTTTCCCCCTGCAAGCCTGGTCGGCGCTTGAAGTCGGCCAGTTCACCCTGGGCATGCCCAAGCCCCAGGTCCTCGCCATTCTGCAGCAGCAGTTCGGTGAGGTAGAGCAATTCACCGGCTATCACTATCAGGTGCCTACCGAGTTTTTTCAGGGGGCCGGCCCGAAGGGAAATTACAACCTCGGCGGTATACCCGTCTCGAAAGTGAAGGCGTCCTTCAACGAGGCCGACCAGCTTCGCCAGGTGCAGGTGCAGTTGGACACCACCGACGAGGCGCGGGTCCAGCAGTTGCTGCCGATGACCAAGGACGCCAAGCGGGTGCCGCGTTCCGGTGGCCGGCTAGAAGCGTTTTCCGCAGACGGTGAGTTGGTTTATTGGGTGTCCAAAGACTGGGGCTGGACAGTGGTGACCATCGCCGACAAGGCCAGCTCGGCGAACAACATCAAGGCGCGGGCCAAGAGCGATGAGACCTTTGCCCAGCTCAATCGCAAGTTCGACAAGCTGATTGAAACGGCCAAGGCGGTGGAGGGGAAGGGCACGCCTTGAACTTTTGTGGGCATTGCTTTGTGTCGCGATGGGCTGCGTAGCAGCCCTCGTTGACCGTCAATACCGCTGCAGGTGCTCGGCGAACGTAGCCCCCTGATAGCGCTCACGGAACAACCCACGCTCCACCAGTCGCGGCACCACCTCATCCAGAAAACTGTACACCGAGCCAAACGAGCCTCCTGGCGCGGCGATAAAGCCATCCATTACCCCTGCCTCAGCCCAGTCGGCAATCTCGGCCACGGCATCATCGACCGTGCCGATCACCTGCCAGTGCGCCGCCGACAGCACTTCCGGGCGCATCAGCAGCTCTTCTGGCAATAGCGACTCGCGCTCGATCAGCCGGCGCAGCAGGCTTACATGGGTGCGGCTGGCACCGGGCAGCAACTGTAGCGGCGGCAGGTCGGTCGCTTGAATGCGCCGGTCGCTCGGCCAGTTGGTCAGGTCGATGCCGATCATCTTCTCGATAGCAGCAAACTTGCGCGGCTTGTCCACCTGGGCGTGGGTGTCCATGAACAGCTCGCGGGCCTGCTGACGGGTGGGCGCCAGGTACAGACTCAGGCCTGGCAGCAGGCGAATGTCATCGGCCTGGCGACCATGCTTTTGCGCACGGCGCGACAGATCGCGGCGCAGGTCGGCGGCGGCGGCCTGGTCGGGGGTAGGGGCAAACACGATGTCCGCGACACGGGCGGCAAAGTCGCGGCCGCTGTCGGATGCACCCGCCTGGATCAGTGGAATGCGCGCCCCCTGTTCGGGCAAGTTCAGTGGGCCCTGCACCTGCAGGAAGTCACCTTGGTGGTTGATCGGCAGGACCTGCGCCGGGTCGGCATACATTCCGTTCTCGCGGTCGATGCGCAGGGCCTGCTGCGGGAAGCTGCGCCATAGCCGCTGGACCACTTCGGTGAACTCGGCGGCGCGGGCGTAGCGTTGTTCTGCGCAGGGCATGGCCGCCAGGCCGAAGTTTTCGTGGCCCTGCAAGGCTGTGACGATGTTCCAGCCAACCCGGCCCTGGCTCAGCCAGTTCAGCGACTGTAGCTGACGCGCGACCAGGTAGGGCGGGAAGAAAGTGGTCGAGACCGTGGACACCAGGCCAATATGGTGGGTCTCGCGGGTAAGCGCGGCCAGTAGCACGGTGGGGTCGAGGCTGGTAAAGCCCGAGCCACTTGCCAGGGCATCGGCGACTACGCAACTGACATCAGGGCGGAACACGAAGTCCAGGTGCGCGGCTTCCGAGCGGCGCGCGATGTCCATGGCGAAATCGCTGCCGAACAGGGTTTCGACGCGGCTGTCGACGCGCCGCCAGCCCTCGCCGCTGAGCCAGGTGGGGGCGAGCGACATGCCGATGTGCAGGCCTTTTTTCAATTTCATCAGGGTCTCCGGTTGCTGGCTGTTGCGGGTTGGGGCCGCGAAGCGGCCCGGTTGACATCAGAAGGCGCCTTTGACACCCACTCCCACGGTACGCGGCTCGGTCATGCTCGCTTCGATACCGCCTATCCCCCGGTTGGTTTGCATATAGGTAGGGGTGCGTTCGTCGAACACGTTTTTCACGTAGGTGTACACCTGCACCTGGTCGCTGAAGCGGTAGCTCATGCGCGCGTCGGCCACGGTGTAGCCGTCGATGGCATAGCTTTTGGTGTTGGCAACGTCCGAGTAGTAACCGTCGATGTGCCGCACCTGGGCATTGAGGTTGACGCGGTCAGTGATGTCCCAGCTCGGGCCGAAGCTGACGGTGTAACCGGGCGAACGGGCAAATTCGTTGCCGGCATAGCGGTTGTTGGCGTCGATTTCGTCGATGCGGGTTTGCAGGGCACCCGCGCTGGCCTTGAGGGTCAGGTTATCCAGCACGCGGTAGTCCGCCGACAGCTCGAAGCCATAGGCATGGGCCTTCTCGGCGTTGATGGTGTAGGACTGGGTCAGGCCCGAGGCCAGCACCACCGGGATGTTGTACTGGGCATCTTGCATGTCCATGTAGAACAGGTTGGCGTTCAGGTGCAGGCGGTCGTCCAGCAGGCTGGCGCGGGCGAACAGCTCGTAGTTCCACATGCGCTCATCGTCGAACGCCTCGAAGCGCTTGCTGCTTAGGTTGAGCGACACACCACCCGGGTTGTAGCCGCGGCTGACCATGCCGCCGACGGTCCATTGCGGGGTCAGGGCGTAGGCCAAAGACACCTTGGGCAGGAGCGCGGTGAAGGTCTTGTCGTAGTCCAGCCCATTGGCGGCGAACGGCGAAGTGCCGCTGCGCTGGATCTGGTCCTGCTGCAGGCGCAGGGCAGTGGTGAGCGTCCAGCGGTCATTGAGGCGGTAGCTGACCTCACCGAATACGCCCAGGTTGCGCTTGGTGTCGTCGAAGTCCGAGATGCCGCCGTAATACAGGATTTCGTCCGAGTCGGTGCGCGCCAGGTACAGGCCAGCCATACCGCTGAGGGTGTCCTGTTGCTCGCCGAAGGTGATGCGGCTTTCGTTGGAGAAGTTTTTCTGGCGAATGTCGGCATCTCCGCCGTTCGCCACGCCAATCACCCGATGCACGTTGGACAGCGAATACTGGGTCTGGTTGAACAGCTTCATGCCGTTGTCCAGTTCGTAATCCACGTCGACGATGTGCGTGTTGCTCTGTTGGTGCCAGCTGGGCATGGTGGCGCCGGTGTGGTCCAGCTTGTGGAACGGCCGCGAGGCTGCTTCCTGGGTGGGGCGATTGGAGTCGCCGTGGGCGAAGGTGTACTTCAGACCCAGGCCGGGCACCGCATCAGGCAGCCACAGCAGCTTGCCACGCAGGTTCAGGGCGCGGAAATCCTGGTCGGTGTTGTGGCTGGCAAACGAGGGGTTGGTGTAGTCGATGAAGGTGTCGCGCGCTGCATAGTCCAGTGCCAGGCGCCCGGCCAGGTTGTCGCTGAGTGGGCCGGAGACTGCCAGCGAAGAGCGCCGTGAGTGGTAGCTGCCGATCTCGGCCTGGTAGGCCGCCTCCGGGGTGAAGGTCGGGTCCTTGGTCTTGACCACGATGGCGCCGGCAATGGCGTTGGCACCCTGGCTGGTGGTCTGCGGGCCGCGGTACACCTCGATGCTGTCCACGTCCCACACCGATGGCGCGCCAAAGTACATCTCGTTGTAGTTCAGGTAGTGCCCGTCAAGGTTGATGGTGGCGCGCGGCACAGTACCGCCCCAGAACACGTTGGCGCCGTTGTTCGGCCCCTGGGTGTCCTGGCCGCGAATGATCGGCGCGCCCACCGTGTCGGTGTAGATCACATTGGGGACGTCGTTGAGCACTTCGTGTACCGAGGCATTGCCGGTCTTGAGGCTGTCGATTTCGCTGGCGCTTTTCACCGACACCGACGAAGCGGTGTTGCGCAGGTCACGTTCGACCTTTTCGCCGCTGACCAGCACGGGGGTGAGCACCAGCTGCGAGCTGCCGGCAGTAGTGGGCTGGTCGGCCAGGGCGTGGGGGGCTGCGAGCAGGGTAGACAGGGTCAGCACACCGAATCCATGGCTGAACGAGCGTTGCGCAGGGTACTTCAAGACAACCTCCAAATGAGAACGATCCTCGTTTGCGCTGAAAGGTATCACGGTGCCATTGCGTTCCGCAATAAAGAATCTATTCCTCAGAGTGGTATGCTGATGCTTGGCCTAGCCGGCGTGCGCGCCAGGCCGGGGCCGCTGGCGGTATGATGGGCAGCCGCGCTTGCCGGCCACCCTAGTGATGCCTGGCGGAAAAACCAGAAATGAGGAGATAGCCCCGTTGAACACTTTGCAGTCCCCCGCCGACACGGAGCCGGAGAGCCCGGGCGAGAAGCGTTCCGGCACCATTCAGTCGGTGTCTATCGCTGCGCGGTTCCTGAATGTACTGGCCAATGCGGAGAATGAACTGAGCCTGGGTGAGGTGGCCCGGCGCACAGGCACCGGCGGTTCCACGGCGCACCGCTACCTGCAGAGCCTGGTCAAGGAGGGGCTGGCCAAGCAGGACCCGGCCAGTGCGCTGTATGACCTGGGCCCGGCCGCGCTCAGCATCGGTATCGGCGCCCTCAAGCGTGTGGATGCCGTGGAAATTGCCGCCCAGCACATGAAGGGGCTGGCCCAGCGGCATGCCGCCAGCGGCGGGGTGGCGATCTGGACCGACCGGGGCCCGACACTGGTGCGTTGGTACCGCAGCGCTTACTTCTCGATCAACCCCCTGGCTCTGGGCGATATCCTGCCGATCGACAACACGGCCTGCGGGCTGATTTTCCAGGCGTTCCTGCCCAAAGCTACCATCGAGGCGGCGCGCAAGCTGCAGCCGGCGCATTTTCGTGGCACCCCGCCCAGTGCCAAAGTGCTGGAGCAGATCCGCCAGCATTGCTGGGCCGAATTGACCAGCCACTTGCTGTCCAGCGTGACCGGGCAAGCGGCGCCGGTGTTCGATGCGCAGCAGGAGATTGTTTGTGTGATGACTACGGTGACCGACCTGGGGCAGTTGCGTACACCGGAGGATCGCCAGGCGTTGTTCCATGAGGCAGGGTTGGTCAACCAGGCGACCGGTGGGCGCATGCTGGGTGCGCCGGCGCCGGTGCTGCCGGCATGAGCGCAGGTCTTACTGTTCGTCGGGTTGAGGCTCGCGTCGCCCTCGTGGCACCAGCATAGGCGTCCCGCTCACCGGGTCGTCAATCACCAGCCCGGATAACCCAAAGACCTGCTGCACCAGCGCCTCGGTGAAGATCTGCGCCGGCGCCCCCTGGGCGACGATGGCGCCTTCACGCATGGCCACCAAGTGGCTGGCATAACGGCAGGCCTGGTTCAGGTCGTGTAGCACCGCCACGATGGTGCGCCCCTGTCGGTTCAGGTCGCGCAGCAACTCCAGCAATTCATACTGGTGGGCGATATCCAGGTAAGTGGTGGGCTCATCCAGCAGCAACAGTGGGGTGTCCTGCGCCAGCACCATGGCAATCCACACGCGCTGGCGCTGGCCGCCAGACAATGCCTGCACCGGGCGCTCGGCCAGCGCCTCGATGCCGGTCGCATGCATCGCGCGCTGTACCGCCTGTTCATCCTCGGGTGACCACTGTTGCCACAGACGCTGGTGCGGATAGCGGCCGCGCGCGACCAGTTCGGCTACGCGAATGCCGTCCGGTGCGCTGGCACTTTGCGGCAGCAGGGCCAGGCGCCGGGCCACGTCCTTGGCCGGGCGCTGCTGAATGTCCTGGCCATCGAGCAGCACCTGGCCGCAGCTGGGCACCAACAGCCGCGACAGTGCTGCCAGCAGGGTCGATTTACCGCAGGCGTTGGGGCCGATTATCACAGTGAAGGCACCGTCCTGGATGTCCAGCGACAGATCGTGCGACAGGGTTCTTTGGTCGCGGCGCAGGGTCAGCGCGCGGGCTTGCAGGCGAGGGCTCATGGCGGGTCCTTGGCAATCCGGTATTTTGCGGAACGTATTCTACATGATGGAATTATCTGTATGAGAAGTATTATCATGCGCAGCTGATTCCCTCTGAGCGAAGCCGAGCAATGAAGCGTTTTCGAGTTTGTGCAGCACTGGCCGCCGTCGCCCTGGCGCTGGCTGGGGTGATCCCGAGTGCAATAGCCGCGCCCGCGCGAATCGTCTCTACCACACCGAGCGTGACCGGCATCCTGCTGGCCATGCAGGCCCCCTTGGTGGCCAGCGCCGCCGCCACGCCTAGCCGCCTGACCGATGACAAGGGCTTCTTCTCGCAATGGGCAGCTGTGGCCGACCAGCGTGATGTGCAGGTGCTGTACCGTAACCTGCAGTTCGACATCGAGGCCGTGGTGGCCAGCGCCCCCGACTTGCTGGTGGTGTCTGCCACCGGTGCCGACAGCGCCGCGCCGCACCTGGCCGAGCTGAAAGCCCAGGGCGTGCCGACGCTGGTGGTCAACTACTCCAACCAGTCCTGGCAGGACCTGGCTACCGAGCTTGGAGAAAAGACCGAACTGCAACAGCAGGCCAAGGCGGTGATCCAGCGGTTCGACGACTACACCCGCGAAACGGCAGCCCGCCTGACCCCCTCGCCAAGGCCGGTCGTCCTGATCGGCTACAACATCGGTGGCAGTTATTCCATCGGCCGCACATTCAGCCCGCAGGCAAGGCTGCTGAGCGCACTCGGCTTTCAAGTGCGTGAACTGCCCGAGGCGATGGCGGGGCAGGTGATTCGCGCCACCGAATTCCAGTTCATTTCCCGCGAAAACCTGGTCGCCGCCATCGGTGATGCGGATGTGTTCCTGCTCAGCGCCGACGACAAAGATGGCCAAGCCTTCCTCCACGACCCAGTGCTGGCCAACCTGCGCGCGGTGCAGCACAAGCGCGTGTACCCGTTGGGGCCCAGTTCGTTCCGCATCGACTACTATTCCGGGCGGCAGATGCTCGACACCGTCGCCGGCTACTTCCACTGACCATGGCTGGCCCGACTTTGCGCCCTGCGCTGCTGGCAGGGCTATTGCTGCTGTTCATGGCGGCGCTGGCGAGCCTGCTGATTGGCTCGCATCCGATTACCGTCGGCGTGGTATTCGACGCCCTCTACCAGCCCGACCTGCTGAACGATGAGCACCTCATCGTGCGTGAGTTACGCGTGCCACGCACGTTGGTGGCGCTGCTGGCTGGCCTCGCGCTGGGGGCAGCGGGTACTTTGATGCAGGCACTGACACGCAACCCGCTGGCCGAACCGGGGCTGCTGGGCGTGAATGCCGGCGCCGCGCTCGCGGTCATCCTAGGCGTAGCATTGTTTGGTCTGACCCAGGTCAGCCAGTACATCCCGCTGGCCTTTTTCGGCGCTGGCATCGCCGGAGTTGTCGTGTTTCTGCTTGGCCAGGCCGGCGCTGCCGACAGCAGCCCGGTGCGCCTGGTACTGGCCGGGGCAGGGCTGAGCATGCTGCTGGCCTCGCTCACGGCCATCCTCGTGCTCAACACCCCACCTCAGGTCTATGACCATTTCCGCAATTGGGCGGCCGGCTCGTTGGCCGGCAGCAGTACGGCTGCGCTGCCATTGCCGACCTTGGCGATCGCCTTGGGCCTGGCCCTGGCCGCCGCCTTGATGCCACAACTCAATGCCTTGGCGCTGGGCCGAGATCTGGGCCGGGCGTTGGGCGTGAATGTGCGCCTGACCTGGGCGCTGGCCTGCGTGGCGCTGATGTTGCTGGCCGGCAGTGCTACCGCCATTGCCGGGCCGATCGGTTTCGTCGGGTTGGTGGCGCCGCACCTGGCACGATCGCTGGTGGGGCCGGACTACCGGCGCATGCTGCCCTATGCCGCGCTGATCGCTGCGCTGTTGCTGCTGGGCGCCGACCTGCTGGGCCGCGTGCTGGCGGCACCCGCGGAGCTGGCCGCCGGGACCCTGGCGCTGTTGCTTGGTGGGCCGGCCTTTATCGTATTGATTGGCAGGTTTCGCCTATGTCAGCTGTGAATGGGTTGCGTGTGCTTCGATGCGGGCCCCTGAGCCTGCGTTTCAGTTTGCGGGCCGTGCTGGTCGGCAGTGCACTGTCGCTGTTGGTGATGGGCCTGGCGGTGTTGCTGCTGGGTACGGGTAGCCTGCCGATCCATGCAGGCCAGGTGTTGACCAGCCTGTTTGGGCAGGGTGACAACGAGATGGCCAGCCGCATTGTCATCCGCGTGCGTTTGCCGCGGGTACTCACGGCAATGCTGGTGGGCGCGGCGCTGGGCATGGCTGGGGCAATCTTCCAGTCGATCGCGCGCAATGCTCTGGGTTCGCCCGATGTCATTGGCTTTACCACAGGCGCTGCGAGTGGTGCCATCGTGCAAATCATCCTGTTCGATGCCGGCCCGTTGGCCACGGCGTTGGCCGCTGTTGCAGGCGGCATGCTTACCGCGTTGCTGGTGTTGCTGTTGGCGCGTCGCGGGCAGGGCGGCCAGGGTTACCGGCTGGTGCTGGTGGGTATAGGCATGGGCGCCACGCTGTCGGGCCTCAACCAGCTGCTGCTGGTCACCGGCGACCTCGACCAGGCACTGTTCGCCCAGCTGTGGCTGGCCGGTTCGCTCAACACTCGTACCTGGGCCCATGTGTTGCCTGCCACGCTGGGGTTGGCACTGATGGTACCGGTGGCCCTGCTGTACAAGCGTGAACTGGCACTGATGGAAATGGGCGATGGCATGGCTGGCCAGTTGGGCGTGGCGGTGGAGCGTTCGCGGTTGCGCCTGGTGCTTGCAGCGGTAGGGCTTACTGCCATTGCCACTGCCGCAGCCGGGCCGATTGCTTTCATCGCCCTGGCTGGCCCGCAATTGGCGCGGCGGCTTACGCGTACTGCGGGGGTGCCATTGCTGTGTGCCGCCTTGATGGGCGCGGCGCTGCTGCTGGTGGCCGATTGGCTGAGCCAACGCCTGGCGGCCACGGCGCAGTTGCCGGTGGGGTTGGTGACCGGAGTATTGGGTGGTTGCTACCTGCTGTGGCTGATTACGGCTCAGCGTCAAGGGTCTGGAGCAGGGTGAAGCCTGGCTGGCCGGCCTCCTGACCACAGGTCGGTTTCAGGATGCGCCTGGTCGCTCGCACGCAACCCCTCGACGCCACAAGTGCCATGCTTGCAGGATGCCCAGGGACCAGCGCGCGCAGATGTGCGGCCGTGGGCAAGGAGGCCGCCAGTACCACGCAACCGTGACGTGGCCGGCGCGCCGCAGCAGAACACGCCGGACACCTGCCCTCACAATCATTCAGGCAGGGTCCGTGATGCCGAGGTCCGCTGTATGCCTGATGAATTGCTCCACCTGCCCGATATCCAGCGCATTCTGGCCCGCGACAAGGCCACCCCTGGGGCCCTGTTGCCGATCCTGCATGCCATCCAGCACGACATCGGTTACATCCCCGATGCGGCTGTCCCCGAAATCGCTCATGCCCTGAACCTTAGCCTGGCCGAGGTGCGCGGGGTGATCAGCTTCTACCACGATTTCCGCACCGCGCCGCCTGCCCGTCATACTCTGCGCCTGTGCCGCGCCGAGTCGTGCCAGAGCCGTGGCGCCGAGGCCCTGGCCGCGCAGCTGCGTGAACAGCTGGCACTGGACGATCATGGCACCAGCGCCGACGGCGCCATCAGCCTTCGGCCGGTGTATTGCCTGGGCGCCTGTGCCTGCTCGCCGGCGCTGGAGCTGGACGGCCAAGTGCACGCGCGCCTCACCCCCGAGCGCCTGCGCGCCCTGGTCAATGGTTGCCGGGAGGACGCTGCATGCTGACCCTGTACATTTCCTGCGATTCGGTCGCCCGCGCCGTGGGTGCCGATCAGGTCGTCGAGGCCTTGCAGCGCGAGGCCGAGCGCCGCCAGTTGCTTCTGGACATCCAACGCACCAGCTCACGCGGGTTGTACTGGCTGGAGCCGCTGATCGAGTGCGACAGTGCGCAAGGGCGCCAGGGCTTCGGCCCAGTTACCCCGCAGGACGTGCCGTCCCTGCTCGATGCCCTGGCCGGTGATCCTGGTGGCCACTCACTGGCACTGGGCGCGGTCGAAGAAATACCTTACCTCAAGACCCAGCAGCGCCTGTTGTTCGCCCGCGCCGGCATCACCCGCCCGTTGTCGCTGGATGACTACCGCGCCCACGGCGGTTTCGCAGGGCTGGAGGCAGCCGTGGCCCTGGACGGTGCCGACGTGGTCGCTGCGGTACTCGATTCCGGTCTGCGTGGCCGTGGTGGCGCGGCGTTCCCGGCCGGCATCAAGTGGCGCACCGTGCGTGACGCCGATGCCGGGCAAAAATACGTGGTGTGCAACGCCGACGAGGGTGACTCCGGCACCTTTGCCGACCGCATGCTGATGGAGGGCGACCCCTTCCTGCTGATCGAGGGCATGATCATTGCCGGCCTCGCCGTCGGGGCCGACAAGGGATACATCTATGTACGCTCGGAATATCCCGACGCTATCCGCTCGCTTGACCAGGCCTTCACCATTGCCCGTGATGCGGGGTACCTCGGCACTGACGTAGCCGGCAGTGGCCAGGCGTTCGACCTGGAAGTGCGAGTGGGCGCCGGCGCCTATATCTGCGGCGAAGAAACCGCGTTGCTCGAATCCATCGAAGGCAAGCGCGGCATCGTCCGCGCCAAGCCCCCACTGCCCGCGCTGCAAGGCCTGTTCGGCTTGCCGACGCTGGTGCACAACGTGCTTACCCTGGCTTCGGTGCCCATCATTCTGGCCAAGGGCGCGGCGTTCTATCGCGATTTCGGCATGGGCCGCTCGCTGGGCACCATGCCGTTCCAGCTGGCCGGTAACATCCGCCAGGGTGGCTTGGTGGAGCGTGCGTTCGGCCTGACCCTGCGCGAACTGGTGGACGGTTACGGCGGTGGCACGGCCAGTGGCCGGCCGCTGAAGGCCGCGCAGGTCGGGGGGCCGCTTGGTGCCTGGGTACCCCCCAGCCACTTCGACACGCCGCTGGACTATGAAGCCTTCGCCGCCATGGGCGCGATGCTCGGCCACGGCGGTGTAGTGGTGGCCGACGACACCCTGAACATGGCCAGCATGGCGCGTTTCGCCCTGCAGTTCTGCGCCGAGGAGTCCTGTGGCAAGTGCACCCCATGCCGCATCGGCTCGACGCGGGGCATGGAAGTGGTCGACCGGCTGATCGCCAGCAGCGACCTCGCTGAACGCCACGACCAGGCGCTGTTGCTGCGCGACCTGTGCGACACGATGCAGTACGGCTCGCTGTGCGCCATGGGTGGCATGACCGCCTACCCGGTGGCCAGTGCGCTCAAGTACTTCCCTGCCGATTTTGGGCTGACCACCACGGAGGCCGCGCAGTGATCAATTTCTTCGACCCCGCTTCTGATAAAAACAGCGACCTCGGCACCCCGGCCCGTGACAGCGACGTGCAGGTCAGCCTGAGCATCGACGGCCGCGCCATCAGTGTGCCCGCCGGCACCTCGGTGATGCGCGCCGCCGCGATGCTCGGCACCAGCATCCCCAAACTGTGCGCCACCGACAGCCTTGAAGCCTTCGGCTCGTGCCGCATGTGCATGGTGGAAATCGAAGGCATGCGCGGCTACCCGGCGTCCTGCACCACGCCGGTCAGCGAAGGCATGGTGGTACGTACCGAAACCCCGCGCCTGGCCGGCCTGCGCCGCAACGTGATGGAGCTGTACATTTCCGACCACCCGCTGGACTGTCTGACCTGCTCGGCCAACGGTAACTGCGAGCTGCAGACCGTGGCTGGCCAGGTGGGCCTGCGCGAGGTGCGCTATGGCTATGACGGCGCCAACCACCTGGCCGAGAAAAAGGACGTTTCCAACCCGTATTTCGACTACGAGCCGAGCAAGTGCATCGTTTGCAGCCGCTGCGTGCGCGCCTGCGAGGATATCCAGGGCACCTTTGCCCTGACCATTACCGGGCGTGGTTTTGAATCGCGGGTAGCGGCAGCGGGTGGTGATGACTTCCTCACTTCCGAGTGCGTGTCGTGCGGCGCCTGCGTGCAGGCCTGCCCGACTGCGACCCTGACGGAAAAGAGCCTGGTGCAACTTGGCCAGCCTGAGCGTTCGGTCATTACCACGTGCGCCTACTGCGGCGTTGGCTGTTCGTTCCGCGCCGAAATGAAGGGCGACCAGCTGGTGCGCATGGTCCCGGACAAGAACGGCGGCGCCAACCATGGCCACGCCTGCGTCAAAGGCCGCTTCGCCTGGGGTTATGCCACCCACCCGGACCGCATTACCAAGCCGATGATTCGCAAGCGCCTGGAAGACCCGTGGCAGGAAGTGAGCTGGGACGAGGCGGTGACCTATGCCGCCAGCGAGTTCCGCCGCATCCAGCTCAAGTACGGGCGCGACGCCATTGGCGGCATCACCTCCAGCCGCTGCACCAACGAAGAAGCCTACCTGGTGCAGAAATTGGTGCGCACGGCATTCGGCAACAACAACGTCGATACCTGCGCGCGGGTGTGCCATTCGCCCACTGGCTATGGCCTGAAGCAGACCCTGGGTGAATCGGCGGGCACGCAAAGCTTCGATTCGGTGATGCAGGCCGACGTGGTGCTGGTGATCGGCGCCAACCCCACCGATGCTCACCCGGTGTTTGGTTCGCAACTCAAGCGTCGCTTGCGCCAGGGGGCTCGGCTGATCGTGATCGACCCACGGCGTATCGACCTGGTCGACTCGCCGCACGCCCGTGCCGAGCTGCATCTGCAACTGCGCCCAGGCACCAACGTGGCCATGCTCAACGCCCTGGCCCACGTGATAGTCACCGAGGGCCTGCTGGCTCAACGCTTCATCGATGCCCGCTGCGAAACCGAAGACTTCGCCCGCTGGCGCGACTTCGTCAGCCTGGCAGACAACGCCCCCGAGGTGCTCGGCCCGGTCTGTGGTGTGCCTGCCGAGCAGATCCGCGCCGCTGCGCGGTTGTATGCCACCGGCGGCAACGCAGCCATCTATTACGGCTTGGGCGTGACCGAGCACAGCCAGGGTAGTACTGCGGTGATGGGCATCGCCAACCTGGCCATGGCCACCGGCAATATCGGCCGCGAGGGGGTAGGGGTGAACCCGTTGCGCGGGCAGAACAACGTGCAGGGTTCGTGCGACATGGGTTCGTTCCCCCACGAGCTGCCCGGCTACCGGCATATCTCCAACGAGGGCGTGCGCGCCGAGTTCGAACGAGCCTGGGGCGTGACCCTGCAGCCCGACCCTGGTCTGCGCATTCCCAACATGTTCGAGGCTGCGTTGGACGGCAGCTTCAAAGCGTTGTACTGCCAGGGTGAGGACATCGCCCAGAGCGACCCCAACACCCAGCACGTCACGGCAGCCTTGCACGCCATGGAGTGCGTGGTGGTGCAGGATATTTTCCTCAACGAAACCGCCAAGTTCGCCCATGTTTTCCTGCCGGGCAGTTCATTCCTTGAAAAGGACGGCACTTTCACCAATGCCGAACGACGCATTTCGCGGGTGCGCAAGGTCATGGAGCCGCTGGCCGGCAAGGCCGACTGGGAAGCCACCGTGGCCCTGGCCAACGCCCTGGGCTACCCGATGAACTACCGCCACCCGTCCGAGATCATGGACGAGATCGCTCGCCTGACGCCGACCTTCCGCCGGGTAAGCTACGCCGAGATCGACCGCCATGGCAGCCTGCAATGGCCATGCAACGATGCCGCACCCGATGGCACACCGACCATGCACATCGACCAGTTCGTGCGTGGCAAGGGCCGCTTCATGCTTACCGGCTACGTGCCCACCGACGAAAAGGTCAACAACCGCTATCCGCTGCTGCTGACCACCGGGCGCATCCTCAGCCAGTACAACGTCGGGGCTCAGACCCGGCGTACCGGCAACGTCGCCTGGCATGACGCCGACCGTTTGGAGATCCACCCGACCGACGCCGAAAGCCGTGGCATTCAGGACGGTGACTGGGTGGGAATCGGCAGCCGCGCCGGGCAGACCGTGCTGCGTGCCAAGGTCAGCGCACGGGTGGCGCCGGGCGTGGTGTACACCACGTTCCACTTCCCTGAATCGGGGGCGAACGTGATCACCACCGACAACTCCGACTGGGCCACCAACTGCCCCGAGTACAAGGTGACGGCTGTGGAAGTGGTGAAAGTGTTCCAGCCATCACAATGGCAAAAGCGCTACCAGGACTTCAGTGATGAACAGCGGCGGCTGCTGATAGAGCGCCGCACAGCGGAAAAAGCCGAGGTGCGCCGATGAGCAGTGACAACCTGGTCAAGATGGCCAACCAGATTGCCCATTACTTCGACAGTGAGCCAAACCGGGCGCTGGCGGTGCAGGGGGTGCGGCAGCATTTGCAAAGCTTCTGGACGCCGGCCATGCGCCGGCAATTGGTGGAATGGATAGAGGCCAATGCAGGGGAGGGCCTGGACCCGAAGGTGCGCGAGGCGATGGCCTAGC
>NZ_BCBI01000047.1:0-48905 GCF_001320565.1 Pseudomonas sp. NBRC 111132 | reverse complement strand
CTCGGGCTACACCGGCGAAGACGGCTACGAGATTTCGGTACCGGTCCAAGCCGCCGAAGCTTTGGCCCGCCGCCTGCTGGCCGAGCCGGAAGTACAACCTATCGGCCTGGGCGCGCGCGACTCGCTGCGCCTGGAAGCCGGCCTGTGCCTGTATGGCCATGACATGAATGCCGAGACCACTCCGATCGAAGCCAGTCTGCTGTGGGCGATTTCCAAAGTGCGCCGTGCCGAGGGTGCGCGTGCTGCAGGGTTCCCTGGCGCCGAGGCAATCTTCGCCCACCAGCGCGAGGGAGTGGCGCGCAAACGTGTCGGGCTGTTGCCACAAGAACGTACCCCAGTACGTGAAGGGGCGGACATTGTCGATGCAAACGATAAACCGGTAGGTAAAGTGTGCAGCGGTGGCTTTGGCCCGACACTCGGCGCCCCTGTTGCAATGGGTTATATCGAGAGTGAACATGCTGCACTCGACACCCCCCTGTTTGCCGTAGTACGCGGCAAGAAGGTTGCCTTGAAAGTCAGCAAAATGCCTTTCGTGGCACAACGTTACTACCGTGGTTGAAACGGTTCTGTGAAGGTTGCGGGCAGGTTCGACATATTCGTTTTCGAACCTTCCCAATAACTTTTGAACATGGCGCCAGGCCAGGCGCCACGCCGTTTCCGACAAAGCGGTCGGTTATCGGCAGACGGTCATTTTTCCATACGACCAAGGGCTTGTTTTTCGCTTGGGAGTTGGCGTAGAGTCACTGCACTGTGTTTGCATGGGTCGCAACAGTTCGTGACCTGGGCCAGTAGCCGAGATTTGCTACAACCCGTTCGACGTCTCTTACTTTCCTGCAACCCAGCCCAGTAATCTTTCGCTTACAAACAAGTGCGAAAGTAACTGTCATCAAAATTCAAGCTTCATAGGAAATAAGACAATGGCTGAGCGTCAGAACGGTACCGTCAAGTGGTTTAACGACGAGAAAGGTTACGGTTTCATCACCCCAGAAAGCGGTGCTGATCTGTTCGTGCACTTCCGTGCTATCGAAGGCAACGGTTTCAAAAGCCTGAAAGAAGGCCAGAAGGTTACCTTCGTAGCCGTCCAGGGCCAGAAAGGCCTGCAGGCTGACCAGGTTCAGGTCGTCGCATAAGCGAATACCAGACACCCAAAAGCCCCTGCCAAGTGCAGGGGCTTTTTTTTGCCCGTAGAATAGCGGCTTCGTCTTCTGGAGCCGTCCTGCATGTCCAAGCCTCTGCTCACACCCCAGGGTGATTTTCCGCCGGTCGGCCTGGGCCGGCGCCTGGCGGCGATGTTCTATGACTTTCTGCTGTGTACGGCACTGCTGATCGTAACCGCTGGTACCTACAAGATGATCCAGATGTCGATTATCGGCGAGGCGCGTATGCGCGAGCTGACCGAGGCCGGCGCACTGGATGGCGACCCTCTGCTGTCAACGGTGTTGCTGTTCGCCCTGTTCGGCTTCTTTGCCAAGTTCTGGACCCACGGTGGGCAGACCCTGGGCATGCAGGTGTGGGGTGTGCGGGTGCAGAACGCCGATGGCTCGGCCATCAGCCTGTGGCAGGCGCTGTTGCGCTTTGTGGTATCAATCGCCTCATGGCTGTGCCTGGGGCTGGGTTTTTTCTGGGTGCTGATCGACAAGCGCAAGCGCGGTTGGCATGACATCTACTCGGAAAGCCAACTGGTGCGGGTGCCGAAGCAGAAGAAATGACCCAGAACGGGCCTACGAAAAAGCCGACCCTAGGGTCGGCTTTTTATGCAGCTCAGGCCATCAACCCGCTCGGCGCAACAACCACACCCCCGCCAGCGCACAGATGCCTGCCGGGATCACCACCGCCAGCAGCGGCGGGAAGCCGAACACCTGGCTCGAAGGCCCCAGCAGGTCCTGGCCGATGCGGAACACGAAGCCCACCAGTACACCGGTGAACACGCGCTGGCCAAGCGTCACCGAACGCAGCGGGCCAAAGATGAACGAGATCGCCATCAGCACCAGTGCCGCCGTCACCATCGGCTGCAGCACCTTGGTCCAGAACGCCAGCCAATAACGGGCGTTGTTCAGGCCCTGGTCGGACAAGTAGTGGATGTAGTCCCACAGCCCGGTGATCGACAGCGACTCCGGCGCCAGAATCACGGTATTGAGCAGTTCTGGCGTGAGCGAAACGTCCCAGCGCTCCTGCGGCGCGTTGACCACTTCGGTGTGGTCGCCACGGAAGTAGGTGGTGCGCACGTCAGCCAGCAGCCAGTGGTCGTCCTGGTACTGCGCGCGGCGGGCGAAGCTCGAGGTGACGATCTTGCGCTCGTTGTCGAAGCGGTAGCGGGTTACACCCAGCAGCAGGCCGTTGGGCTGCACGGCGTTGATGTGCACGTATTCCTCGCCCTGGCGGTGCCACATGCCGCGTTTGGAGCTTTGCGCTTCACCGCCACCCTGGGCCAGGGAACGGTCGGCCTGGGCCTTGTTCTCGGTCACCGGTGCCACGTACTCGCCAATCAGCAGGCCAACCAGCATCAGCACCAGCATCGGCTTCATCACCGCCCAGACGATACGGCCGATGGAAACACCCGCCGCACGCATGATGGTCAGTTCGCTGCTGCTGGCCAGGCTACCCAGGCCGATCAGGCAGCCGATCAATGCCGCCATCGGCAGCATTTCGTACAGCCGCCGTGGTGCGGTAAGCAGGACGAAGTTGCCCGCTTCCATCACCGTGTAGGTGTCACTCAGGTCGCTCATCTCATCGATGAAGGCGAACAGCGAGGCCAGGCCGAGGATGATCCCCAGCACAGCCAGAATGGCCATCAGCACGCTCTGGCCGATGTAGCGGTCGAGCTTAGCCATGGGCCACCTCCGCACGGCGAGCGGCGCGTTTGAGGCGCAGAGGCTCCCAGTACATCAGACCAAGGCCGATCAGCAGGAACAGGCCGTGGACCCACCACATGCCCAGGGCGATCGGCAGTTTGCCCTTCTCGAGGGCGCCGCGTACGGAAATCAGCATTGTCAGGTAGGCCATGTACAGAAGAATTGCTGGCAACAGCTTCAGGAAGCGGCCTTGTCGCGGGTTGACCCGTGACAGCGGCACCGCCAACAAGGTAACGACAAACACCAGGATCGGCAGCGATATCCGCCATTGCAGTTCGGCGCGCTCACGCAGGCCTTTCTTGCCAATCAGCTCGGAGGTAGGGATGGCTTCGCGCTCGGTTACCTCCTCGGCGACTTCCGGTTTGGGCAGCAGCACGCCGTAAGTGTCGTACTTGATAGCACGGTAGTCGGCCTGGCCTGGGTTGCCGTCGTAGCGGTAGCCGTTCTCCAGGACCAGGTAGCGGTTGCCGTCGGCCTGGATCTCCTGGTGGCCTTTCTCGGCGACCAGCACCGACGGGGCACGGTCCTTGGTCTTGTCCTGGTTGAAGCGCTTCTCGGAGATGAACACCCCAGCCAGGTTGATGCGGTCATCCGACAGTTGCTCGGTGTAGGTTACCCGCGAGCCATCACGCAATGTCTGGAAGCGGCCCGGCACCAGGGTGTCGAACTCGGTCAGGGCATCCTGCTGGCTGATGATCTGCTGCACCTGGGCTACGCCCAGCGGTGCCAGGCTCAGGCTCAGCCAGGCCACCAGCAGGGCGACCAGGGCAGCCGGCGCCATGGTCAGGCCCAGCAAGCGCTGCTGGCTCATGCCCGTGGCCGACAGTACGGTCATCTCGCTTTCCAGGTACAGGCGCCCGTAAGCCAGAAGAATGCCGAGGAACAGCCCCAGCGGCAGGATCAGCTGCAGGAAGCCCGGCAGGCGGAAGCCCATGATCAGGAACAGCACACCCGGATCGAGCACGCCTTGGGCAGCCTGGGCCAGGTACTTGATGAAGCGCCCGCTCATGATGATCACCAGCAGCACAGCGCTGACGGCGCTCAAGGTCACCAGGACCTCGCGGGACAGATAACGAAAGACGATCAAACCAGACACTCCTGGGTTGTCAGGGCGGACTGCCATGCAATGGCGCCAAACAATGACTTAGTACATCCAAGACCAATGCCGGTTCGCCAAAGGCGAACCTCCATGTAAAGTGCGCGCATTATCCTGTGATTGGCCGCCCCTGTCACTTGGCCGCGCATGAAGGTGCACAACGGGGTTGTCAGCACGCTTGCCGCAGGCTCAAACTGGCAGCTTTTCTGCTGGTGCGCGACGACGCGGCCAGGCCCGTCCAGAGCGCTGGAACGCACAGCGCCATACGTATCGATCATTCGGGGACCCTGACATGGAACTGGTTGTAAAAAGCGTAGCTGCTGCATCCGTAAAAACCGCCACGCTGGTCATTCCGGTAGGTGAAAATCGCAAGCTCGGCGCTGTTGCCAAGGCAGTCGACCAGGCCAGCGAAGGCGCCATCAGCGCCGTGCTCAAGCGCGGCGACCTGGCCGGCAAGCCGGGGCAGACCTTGCTGCTGCAGAACCTCGCGGGCCTGAAGGCCGAGCGCGTGCTGCTGGTTGGCAGTGGCAAGGAAGAAGCCCTGGGTGATCGCGCCTGGCGCAAACTGGTTGCCAGTGTCGCTGGCGTACTCAAGGGCCTGAACGGCGCTGATGCCGTACTGGCTCTGGACGATATCGCTGTCAGCAACCGCGACGCCCACTACGGCAAGTACCGCCTGCTGGCTGAAACCCTGCTCGACGGCGAGTATGTGTTCGATCGTTTCAAAAGCCAGAAGGCCGAGCCACGCGCCCTGAAAAAGGTCACCCTGCTGGCCGACAAGGCCGGCCAGGCCGAAGTCGAGCGCGCGGTCAAGCACGCCAGCGCCATCGCCACCGGCATGGCCTTCACCCGCGACCTCGGTAACCTGCCGCCCAACCTTTGCCACCCAAGCTTCCTGGCCGAACAGGCCAAGGACCTGGGCAAGGCGCACAAAGGCCTCAAGGTTGAAGTGCTGGACGAGAAAAAGATCAAGGACCTGGGCATGGGCGCTTTCTACGCCGTGGGCCAGGGCAGCGACCAGCCGCCACGCCTGATCGTGCTCAATTATCAGGGCGGCAAGAAGGCCGACAAGCCGTTCGTGCTGGTCGGTAAAGGCATTACCTTCGATACCGGCGGCATCAGCCTCAAGCCAGGCGCCGGCATGGACGAAATGAAATACGACATGTGCGGCGCCGCCAGCGTGTTCGGCACCCTGCGTGCCGTGCTCGAGCTGCAACTGCCGATCAACCTGGTGTGCCTGCTGGCCTGCGCCGAGAACATGCCAAGTGGCGGCGCCACCCGCCCGGGTGACATCGTCACCACCATGAGCGGCCAGACCGTGGAAATTCTCAACACCGACGCCGAAGGCCGCCTGGTGCTGTGCGATACCCTGACCTACGCCGAACGCTTCAAGCCACAGGCGGTGATCGACATCGCCACCCTGACCGGCGCCTGCATCGTTGCCCTGGGCAGCCACACCTCCGGCCTGATGGGCAACAATGACGACCTGGTCGGCCAGTTGCTCGATGCCGGCAAGCGCGCCGACGACCGTGCCTGGCAGCTGCCGCTGTTCGACGAATACCAGGAGCAGTTGGACAGCCCGTTCGCCGACATGGGCAACATCGGCGGGCCGAAGGCCGGTACCATCACCGCTGGCTGCTTCCTGTCGCGCTTCGCCAAGGCCTACAACTGGGCGCACATGGACATCGCCGGCACCGCCTGGGTAAGCGGCGGCAAGGACAAGGGCGCCACTGGCCGCCCGGTCCCCCTGCTGACCCAGTACCTGCTGGACCGCGCTGGCGCCTGACGCCGTGAAGCCGGTGGTGCCCTGCGCCACCGGCCGGCGAGACCAACCATGAGCAAAGTCGACTTCTACATCTTGCCCACCGACTCGCTGTCGGCGCGGCTCGATTTCGCCTGCAAACTGTGCGAAAAAGCCTGGCGCCTCGGCCACCGTGTTTATCTGCACTGCCAGGATACTGAACAGCGCAGCGAGCTGGACCAGCGCTTATGGCGTTTCAAGGGCGAGGCGTTCGTGCCCCACGACCTGGCCGAAGTGCATGCCGATGCTGACGTGGCCCTGGGCCTGGCTGACAACGCAGGCGAGCACCACGACCTGCTGATCAACCTGGGCGCCAGCGTGCCGGGTTTTGTCGGCCAGTTCGAGCGGGTAGCCGAAATCGTCGTCGAAGAGCCTGCTATCCGCCAATCAGCCCGTGAGCGATTCCGTTTCTACCGTGAACAGGGCTATGCTCTGCAAGACCACCGCTTACAGCGACTTTGACGACGATGGACAAGCCCTCCCCTTTGCCCGACTCCGCCCACCTGCTCGATGACCTTGAGTCGATCCGCCAGCTGCTTGGCGACGCCGACCTGCAACCGCCGCTGCTGACCGAGACGGTAGAGCAGATCCCGTTGCTGCTGGAAGAGCCTGCCGGCAAACCTGCCCCTGTTGCCGAACCGGTAGCTGTAGAACCCGAGGAAGACCCGCAGACCCGCCGCCAGGACACCCTGCTGCACCTGGAAAGCGAGCTGCGGGCGGCTGCGCAGTTGATCATGCAGGACGTGATCAACGACTTTACCCCGCACATCGAGAACGAGATCAAGCGCCGGCTGGATGCGCGGATCGAGCGGTTGATCAAGCGTTCGGAGTGACCTTCGCGACACAAGGCCGCTGCCACAGGAGGAAGGCGTTCATCTGTGGCAGCAGCCTTGTGTCGCGAAAGGGCTGCAAAGCAGCCCCCGGCCTGTCGCCTAAACCCTGTGCCTTCGTTATACTTTTCGGCTTTCCCGAATAAATGCACAGGGTCCCGCCGCGCATGGATAAGACCTACCAGCCGCACGCTATTGAAACTTCCTGGTACAACACCTGGGAGTCCGAGAACTATTTCGCCCCGCAAGGTGCAGGCGAGTCCTACACCATCATGATCCCGCCGCCGAACGTCACCGGCAGCCTGCACATGGGCCACGGGTTCAACAACGCGATCATGGACGCCCTGATCCGTTTCCGTCGCATGCAAGGCCGCGACACCCTGTGGCAGCCAGGCACCGACCACGCCGGTATCGCCACGCAGATGCTGGTCGAGCGCCAGCTCGAAGCCAAAGGCCAGAACCGTCATGACCTGGGCCGCGAAAAGTTCCTGGAAAAGGTCTGGGAGTGGAAGGATCAGTCCGGTGGCAACATCAGCCGCCAGATCCGTCGCCTGGGCTCGTCGGTAGACTGGAGCCGCGAGCGCTTCACCATGGACGACGGCCTCTCCGAAGCCGTTAAAGAAGCGTTCGTGCGCCTGCATGAAGACGGCCTTATCTACCGCGGCAAGCGCCTGGTCAACTGGGACACCAAGCTGCACACGGCCATCTCCGACCTCGAAGTGGAAAACCACGACGAGAAAGGCCACCTGTGGAACCTGCGCTACCCGCTGGCCGACGGCGCCAAGACCGCCGAAGGCCAGGATTACCTGGTCGTTGCCACCACGCGTCCAGAAACCCTGCTGGGTGACGCCGCCGTGGCCGTCAACCCGAACGACGAACGTTACCAGGCACTGATCGGCAAGTTCGTTGAACTGCCACTGGTCGGTCGCCGCATCCCGATCATCGCCGACGACTACTGCGACCCAGAATTCGGTACCGGTTGCGTGAAGATCACCCCGGCCCACGACTTCAACGACTACGAAGTCGGCAAGCGCCACAACCTGCCGCTGCTGAACATCTTCGACAAGAACGCCTTCGTGCTGGCCAGCGCCCAGGCCTTCAACCTCGACGGCAGCGTCAACGAGCAGGTCGACACCCGACTGCCGGCCCAGTACGCCAACCTCGATCGCTTTGTCGCGCGCAAGCAGATCGTCGCCGACCTGGACGCGCAGGGCCTGCTGGTCAGCATCGACGACCACGCGCTGAAAGTGCCGAAAGGCGACCGCTCCGGCACTGTCATCGAGCCGTGGCTGACCGACCAGTGGTACGTTTCCACCAAGCCGCTGGCAGAACCCGCCATCGCCGCCGTGGAAGATGGCCGCATCCAGTTCGTGCCCAAGCAGTATGAGAACATGTACTTCTCCTGGATGCGCGATATCCAGGACTGGTGCATCAGCCGCCAGCTGTGGTGGGGCCACCGCATTCCGGCGTGGTACGACGAGGCCGGCCAGGTCTATGTCGGCCGCGACGAGGCTGAAGTGCGCACCAAGCATAACCTGGGCGCCGACGTGGTCCTGCGCCAGGACGACGACGTGCTCGACACCTGGTTCAGCTCGGGCCTGTGGACCTTCTCCACCCTGGGCTGGCCGGAACAGACCGAATTCCTCAAGAAGTTCCACTCCACCGACGTGTTGGTGACTGGCTTCGACATCATCTTCTTCTGGGTTGCGCGCATGATCATGCTGACCATGCACCTGATCAAGAACGAAGACGGCACCCCGCAGGTACCGTTCAAGACCGTGTACGTGCACGGCCTGGTACGTGACGGCCAGGGCCAGAAGATGTCCAAGTCCAAAGGCAACGTCCTGGACCCGCTGGACATCGTCGACGGCATCACCCTCGATGCCCTGCTGGAAAAACGCACCAGCGGCATGATGCAGCCCAAGCTTGCCGAAAAAATCGCCAAGCAGACCAAGGCCGAGTTCCCTGAAGGTATCGCCAGCTACGGCACCGACGCCCTGCGCTTCACCTTCTGCTCGCTGGCCTCCACTGGCCGCGACATCAAGTTCGACATGGGCCGCGTCGAAGGCTACCGCAACTTCTGCAACAAGATCTGGAACGCTGCCCGCTACGTGCTGGACAAGGGCGAAGACTGCGGCCAGAACGGCGAAGCCTACGAACTGTCGCTGGCCGACCGCTGGATCATCTCGCAACTGCAGCGCACCGAAGCCGAAGTGACCCGCCAGCTGGAGCAGTTCCGCTTCGACCTGGCCAGCCAGGCGTTGTACGAGTTCATCTGGAACCAGTACTGCGACTGGTACCTGGAGCTGTCCAAGCCGGTACTGTGGGACGAAAACGCCCCGGTCGAGCGCGCCCGTGGCACCCGCCGCACCCTGGTGCGCGTGCTGGAAGTAGCGCTGCGCCTGGCGCACCCGTTCATGCCGTTCATCACCGAAGAAATCTGGCAGCGCATCGCGCCGCTGGCTGGCATCGATGGCAAGACCATCATGCTGCAGCCGTGGCCAGTGGCCAATGAAGCGCGCATCGACGCCGCTGCAGAAGGCGACATCGAGTGGCTGAAAGAGCTGATGGTCGGCCTGCGCAACATCCGCGCCGAGATGAACATCGGCCCCGGCAAGCCGCTGCCGCTGTTCCTGAAGAACGCCAACGCCGACGACCAGCGCCGCCTGCAGGAAAACGAAGCGCTGCTGAAGAAGCTGGCCAAGGTCGAGTCGTTCACCGTCCTCGGCGATGCCGACGAAGCGCCGCTGTCGGCCACCGCACTGGTGGGCGATCTGCAGGTGCTGGTGCCGATGGCAGGCCTGATCGACAAAGACGCCGAGTTGGCTCGCCTGAACAAGGAAATCCAGCGTCTGCAAGGTGAAGTCCAGCGCGTGGGCGGCAAGCTGTCCAACGCCGCCTTCGTCGACAAGGCGCCGCCTGCGGTGATCGAGAAGGAGCGCGCCAAGCTGGCCGAGTCCGAGCAGGCCCTGGCCAACTTCACCGAGCAACATGCGCGGATTGCAGCGCTGTAACAATCTGATAGACCGCAGGGGCCGCGTTGCGGCCCTTTCGCGACACAAGGCCGCTCCTACAGGGACGGCGCCGGTTTGAAGGGCGCCGCTATCCTGTAGGAGCGGCCTTGTGTCGCGAAAGGGCTGCAAAGCAGCCCCACGGCCTGCAACACCGGATCCGACCATGACAGAAAAACCCACCCTGCACCCGCGCAACCGCCACCAGGGCCGCTACGACTTCCCCAGCCTGATCAAGGCCCACCCTGACCTGGCCCGCTTCACCATCACCAACCCCCACGGCAAACCCAGCATCGACTTCGCCAACCCCGAAGCCGTGCGGGTGTTCAACCGCGCCCTGCTCAAGGCCCAATACGGCATCCAGCACTGGGACATCCCCGCCGACTACCTGTGCCCGCCCATTCCAGGTCGCGCCGACTACATCCACGTGGCCGCCGACCTGTTGGCCGACGACAATGCGGGTGAGGTCCCCAAGGGCGCCCAGGTACGTGCGCTGGACATTGGCGTAGGTGCCAATTGCATCTACCCGCTGTTGGGCCACAGTGACTACCGCTGGCGCTTCCTCGGCTCGGACATCGACCCGGTGGCACTGGCCTCGGCCAAGGCCATCGTCCAGGCCAATGGCCTGGGCAAGGCCATCATCCTGCGCCAGCAGGCCAACCGTGCACACATCCTCAGCGGCCTGCTGCAAGAGGGCGAACGCTTCGACCTGACCCTGTGCAACCCGCCCTTCCATGCCTCACGCGACGAAGCCACCCGCGGCAGCCAGCGCAAGTGGAAAAACCTGGGCAAGCAGGACCCCAAGCGCAAACTGCCCGTGCTCAACTTCGGAGGCCAGAACAATGAACTGTGGTGCGAAGGCGGCGAAATCCGCTTTGTCAGCCAACTGGTTGGCGAAAGCGTGCAATATGCCGAGCGGGTGCTGTGGTTCACCAGCCTGGTGTCCAAGGCCAGCAACCTGCCAGGTATCGAGGCGGCGCTGAAAAAGGCGGGCGCCAAGGCCGTGCGCATCATCGAGATGGGCCAAGGGCAGAAACAGAGCCGCATGGTCGCCTGGAGCTTCCATGACGCCGCTGCGCGCCTGGCCTGGCACGCCCAGCGTAAATCACAGGCATGAAAAAACCGCGCCCGGGCAAGCCGGGCGCGGTTTCGTCAACGCTTCAACAATTACTTGTTGATGGCGTCGGTCAGCACTTTGGCTGGAACGAACTTGACGACTTTCTTGGCAGCGATTTCGATGGCAGCGCCAGTCGAAGGGTTGCGGCCGGTACGGGCAGGACGCTCGGAGACTTTCAGCTTGCCAATGCCTGGCAGAGTGATTTCAGCGCCGTTTTCCAGTTGGTCGGCAACGATCTGGCCCAGTTGCTCCAGAGCGTTCTTGGCGGTGGCTTTTGGCGCGGCGATCGATTCGGCGATGTCGGCAATCAGTTGGTCTTTGGTCAATGCCATGGTGGTGTTCCTTCCCTATCAAATTCGATGGTTATGCAGCGAACTACGACGTTATCGGGCCAGCCCCTTTTAGTGGAGGGCCGCGCCAATCGCGTATGTAGATACGTAAATCGGCGTTTGGTTCGACACGACGAAAGCACGCTGCCAGCAATGCGCCACACGAGGGGCGCAAGACCGCGCAAAACTACCACAGGAATGGATAAATATCCGCTGCACGCTTCGATTTAATGCAGGTTTTTCGGGGGTTTTAGCTTAATTCGTACAAAATTGAACAAAAAACGAACAACCGACATATCTGCCAACATACGGCCACTGCATCACCTTGCGTGTAGGGTAAACTTGGCGACTTTTGCAGCTCGCCGAGAATTCCATGCCAATTCGTCATTGCATCGTTCACCTGATCGACAAAAAGCCCGATGGCAGCCCCGCCGTGCTGCATGCTCGCGACTCTGAACTGGCGGCCTCCGATGCCATCGAAAACCTGCTGGCCGACCTCAATGACAGCTATAACGCCAAGCAAGGCAAGGCCTGGGGGTTTTTCCACGGCGAATCGGGGGCCTACCCGCTGAGCGGCTGGCTCAAACAGTACCTGGATGAGGAAAAGGACTTCACCGCCTTCAGCCGCGTCGCCGTCGAGCACCTGCAGAAGCTGATGGAAGAGTCCAACCTGTCCACCGGCGGGCACATCCTGTTTGCCCACTACCAGCAAGGCATGACCGAGTACCTGGCAATCGCCCTGCTGCACCACAGCGAAGGCGTGGCGGTGAACGCCGAGCTGGACGTCACCCCGTCACGTCACCTCGACCTTGGCCAGCTGCACCTGGCGGCGCGCATCAACCTGTCGGAGTGGAAGAACAACCAGAACTCCAAGCAGTACATTTCGTTCATCAAGGGCAAGAACGGCAAGAAGGTCTCGGATTACTTCCGCGATTTCATCGGCTGCCAGGAAGGCGTTGATGGCCCGGGCGAAACCCGTACCCTGCTCAAGGCCTTCAGCGACTTTGTCGAAAGCGAAGACCTGCCGGAAGAATCCGCCCGCGAAAAGACCCAGACCCTGGTCGAGTACGCCACCACCCAGACCAAGCTGGGCGAACCGGTGACGCTGGAGGAACTGTCCAGCCTGATCGACGAGGACCGGCCCAAAGCGTTCTACGACCATATCCGCAACAAGGACTACGGCCTGTCGCCGGAAATCCCCGCGGACAAACGCACACTGAACCAGTTCCGCCGCTTCACCGGGCGCGCCGAAGGCCTGTCGATCAGCTTCGAGGCGCACTTGCTGGGTGACAAGGTTGAATATGACGAAGCTGCGGGCACCCTGATCATCAAGGGGCTGCCGACGACGTTGGTCGATCAGCTGAAGCGCCGCAAGGACTGATTCCCCCAACGCCTTTGAAGGAGGCCACCAGTGCCTCCTTCGCCGACTTGCGCAGCCGCTTCACCAACCGTTCCTGGCGCAACGCTTCGCCTTTATCCGGCCACTGCTCCACATACACCAGCGCCTGGGCCGGGCTGGTCTTGAAGTAGCGGGCGCCCTGCCCCTTCTGATGTGCCACGAAGCGCCGTTGCGGATCATCGCTGATGCCGCAATACAACGAGCCATTGGCCGCCCGTACCAGGTAGACAAACCAGGGTTTACCAACCACAGGTTCGACGACTTCACTCACCTTGGGCCTGCTGGAAGGCGCGCAAACCCTTGAATGCTTGCAGGCGGACCTTGTTCTGCAACAGCGGCGACCAACCCAGCAACATGCCGGGCACCCCAAGCGCCTGCCGCGACCAGCGCCACAGGTCGAACGTGTCGTCATGCTGGCAGATCAGCCCATCGCGAATGACAAAGCGCGCCTGGATGTCATTGACCACGACGCGGCCGGTCTGGCTGAACAGGTAGGTTGCCACCCAGTGCGCAGCACCCGTGCGCTCATCAGCACGGACGCTGTCGAACGTCAGGGTGAAGTTTTTGGCGCGGCTGGTGAGCATCCGCCACATATCGCCCGCGTCCTTGCCGCGCAGGGTCCCGAACACCGGGTCGCTGAAAACGATATCGTCGCTGTAGCAGGCCAGCATGGCCTCGGCATCCAGGCGCTGGAAGGCCTGGTAGAAGCGGGTGATCAGGTCGCGGTTGGCGTCGCTCATGGGGGCTGGTCCGTCCTCGGGTCGAAAGCAGCACGATAATCCGCCCCGAAGGCTTATACCAGTGCCGGCACTCAGGCCTTCTCGCTTATCACCTGTACATGCAACGCCCGCCCGGCCCCCAGCCCGAACACGATGGCGCCAGTACCCAGCACCGCGAAAATCCACCCCACTGCCGCCCAGCCCCCGGTCATGTCATGCACCAACCCCACCGCAAATGGCCCCATTGACGCCAGGGTGTAACCGACCCCCTGGGCCATGCTCGACAGGTTTGCCGCAACGTGCGCGTCCTTCGAGCGCAGCACGATCAAGGTCAGCGCCAGGGCAAAAGTACCGCCCTGCCCCAGACCAAGCACCACGGCCCAGCCCCACAGCCCGGAGATCGGTGCATACAGGCAACCGAACAACCCCGCCAGGGTGATCAACATGACCACCACGATAGCCAGCCGTTGGTCCTTGCCACGGGTGGCCAACCAAGGTGCTGTGAGCGAGCTGATCAACTGCACGATCACCGAGCCCGACAGCACCAGCCCCGCCTCGGTCGGGCTTAGGCCGCGGCCGATCAGGATCGACGGCAACCAGCCAAAGACGATGTAGGCCAACGACGACTGCAGCCCCATGTACAGGGTCACCTGCCAGGCCAGCGGGTCGCGCCACAGGCCACGCACGCGATAGGCAACCTTGTGCAGGCCATGCCCGTGCCGGGCCTGAGGCAGCCACACCAGCATGGCCAGCAAGGCCGGCAGCCCCCAGAAGCCCAGCCCCAGCGCCCAACTGCCGTCGAAATGCTGGGCCAAGGGTACGGTGGCCCCCGCCGCCATGGCCGCGCCCAGGCACAAAGCCATGGTGTACACACCGGTCAGCGTGCCAGCGTGCTGCGGGAAATCGCGCTTGACGATACCCGGCAGCAACACGCCGATAATGCCGATGCTGGCACCCGCCATCAGGCTACCGAGAAACACCCCGGTGACGCCGAAGGTGCTTCGCACCCCGATACCCAGCGCCAGGGTAACCAGAATGCCGACGATCACCCGCTCGCTGCCAAAACGCCGTGCCAGCGCAGGCGCCAGCGGCGCGAACAGGCCCAGGCACAGCACCGGCAAGGTGGTCAGCAAGCCTGCCTGCGAGGCATTGAGCCCCAGGCCCTCGGACACCTGGCCCAGCACCGGCGCCATGCTCGACAGCGCCGGGCGCAAGTTCAACGCCACCAGCACCAGGCCCAGCAACAAAAACCAGGGCCGCCTCAGCAGCACGGGCTGCTGCTGCACCTGCTCGTCGTCAGCTTCAGCGTCGATCAGCAGCTCATCGAGCTCGCGCTCCTTTGGCGGGGTATTGCGTGTGATTGATTCAGCCATGGCCTTCTCGGAGTCAGGATTCGATGAGGGTACGGCTCAGGCGCTTGGCCCGCTCCGCGTCGCGTTGCTCGATGGCGTCGAGGATCTGCCCATGCAGGTCGAACGTGGCCTGGCAGCGTGGCACGGTCGCCATGTTGCGCTGCAGCGCGGCAGCCACCACCCCGGAAAAGTAACGATACAGCTCGCTTAACGCCGGGTTGTGGGCGGCATCGACCAGCCGTTGGTGAAACACCAGATCACACGTCACATAGGCATCGACATCCCCGTGAAAGTGCCCGGCACTGCCTGCCAGGGCATCACGTAGCGCCTGCAGGTCGGCGTCGGTACGTCGCAAGGCCGCCAGGCCGATAGCCTCGGTTTCGAGGATATGGCGGGTTTCGCGGGCCTGCTCGGGGGTGCAGCGCGACATTGCCTGCACCGCCTGCAGCGGGTCCTGGGCCGTGCGCAGGTAGCTGCCATCACCCTGGCGGATTTCTACCAGGCCACTGAAAGCCAGCACGCGCATGGCCTCACGGACGGTGTTACGGCTGATGCCCAGCTGCAGGGCCAGTTCCGGTTCGGTCGGCAGGCGCTGGCCGACCTGCCAGTCGCCCAAAACGATGCGTTCGCGCATACGTTCAACCGCCAGTTCCACCAAGGAACGCTTGGTCAATTCTGTACTCATGCCACTCAACCAATCATCCGATGAATTTGCGCAGCTTACTGGATAGCGGGCAACGCCGTAAACCACCTGTCATTTCTGCCAGTTGTGGGCATAGGCCTTTGTTGCAACGCTCACAACGTACTCTCAAGGTATACGTTGATGCGACGCGTGAACCTGTTGTTACTGCTGCTCCTGGCCCTGCTGCCGGGCTGCGAGCCGGCCCGGCATCCAAGCCAGCCCAAAGCCTTGTTCATTGGCCTTGGCGGCGTGCAATTGCAGCAGTACCTGCAACTGGGCGACGCCACCAACTTGGCGCAACGGCTTTACTACGGCAAGGCCTACGCCGGTGGCATCAATGGCACGGCCAGCGAACAACCGACCTTGAGCGGTCCCGGCTGGGTCACCTTGCTGACCGGCGTGTGGAGCAACAAACATGGCGTTGACTCAAACGCCGACTCACAGCGGGTAAACCCGGCCTTTCCCAGCCTGTTCAAGCGGTTACGCCAGGCTTTCCCTAACGCTTACCTTGCCAGCATCGTCAACTGGCCCCCCATCAACACGGCATTTCTGCTGGAAGACGCGCACGGCGCCGACGTGCGCGAAAGTGGTTTGACGGATGCACAGGTGACCGAACGTACGTTGCAGATCCTCGGCAATACACCTGCCGACTTCACCTTCATTCAACTGGACGAACCTGACCAAGTCGGCCACAAAGAGGGTTACGGCCAGCGCTACCTGCAGGCATTGCGCAAGGTGGACATCGAGATCGGGCATTTACTGGTCAAGGTGGACCAGCGGCGCCGCATGTTCCCGCAGGAAGACTGGCTGGTTATCGTCAGCACCGACCACGGCCGGGATTATTGGGGAAAAGGCCACGGCAGCGTTTCAGAGCAGGAGAAGAGCATCTTCATCGCCAGCAGCAAGCCGCTGAATCAGGAACTGACCGAACTGAGCATTCCCGCAGAAATGCCTGGCCCCAACAACCTGTATGGGCTACCTGCGCAAACCTCGGTAGCGCCCACGGTGTTGCGCCACATGGGCCTCAAGCTGCAGCCGGAGTGGCTACTGGACGGCACACCTTTGCTGGGCAACACCGGCGTACGCAAGGTGCGGGCCGATGAGAACACAGGGCGGCTGCGCTGGAACAGCAACGCCGATGGCTACCTGACGATCATCAAGAACGGGCAAGTGGTTGCCCAGGTAGCAGCCAGCGACGGGCAATGGACTGATCCGGAGGGCATGGGAAAGCAGAACGATTATGTGCTGGTGCTCGATGGTACACCGGCGGCGGTGCGCAACCGGCCGGCGGCCAAGGCGTTCGTCACCCCAGGCCGCCCCGCGAAGGCTGCGGATACAGTCAGCTCAACGCGTCCAGCAGCGCCTGGTTCATCTCCGGTGTACCGATGGTGATACGCAGGAACTGGGCGATGCGTGGCTGTTTGAAGTGGCGCACGATCACGCCCTGCTCGCGCAGCCGTGCCGCCAGCTCGCCGGCATCCTGCTGCGGGTGGCGGGCGAAGATGAAGTTGGCCGCTGATGGCAACACCTCGAAGCCCTTGGCCTGCAGCTCGCCAACCAGCACTTCGCGGCTTTCGATCACCTTGCGGCAGGTTTGCTCGAAGTACTCGCGATCCTCGAACGCCACCGCCGCGCCGACGATGGCCGCACGGTCCAACGGGTAGGAGTTGAAGCTGTTCTTGATTCGCTCCAGTGCCTCGATCAGGTCGGGGTGCCCAACCGCCAGGCCAACGCGCAAGCCTGCCAGCGAACGCGACTTCGACAGCGTCTGGGTCACCAACAGATTATCGTAGCGGTCCACCAGGCTGATGGCCGTTTCACCACCGAAATCAATGTAGGCCTCATCCACCACCACCACCGAATCACGGTTGGCCAGCAGCAATTGCTCCACCGCTTGCAGCGGCATCAAGCAGCCGGTCGGCGCGTTGGGGTTGGGGAAGATGATGCCTGCATTGGGCTTGTTGTAATCCTCGATGCGGATCTGGAACTGCTCGTCCAGCGCCACCTGTTCGAAGGCGATACCGTACAGGCCACAGTACACCGGGTAGAAGCTGTAGCTGATATCGGGGAACAGCAGCGGTGCATCGTGCTGGAACAGACCGTGGAAGATGTGCGCCAGCACCTCGTCCGAGCCGTTGCCGACAAACACTTGCGCCGGTGTCACGCCGTAGTACTCGGCCACCGCTTGTTTGAGGCGATCACCGTTCGGGTCCGGGTACAAGCGCAGGTTGTCGTTCAACTCGCCACGCATGGCCTCCAGCGCCTTGGGCGACGGGCCATAGGGGTTTTCGTTGGTGTTCAGCTTGACCAGGCGGGCCAGCTTGGGTTGCTCGCCCGGCACGTAAGGCACCAGGTCCTTGACGAAGGGGCTCCAGAATCGACTCATGCTCAGTTCCCCTTGTCTTGGGTCAGGATACGGTATTCGGCGCTACGGGCGTGGGCGGTCAGCGACTCGCCACGGGCCAGGACCGAGGCGGTGTGGCCCAATTCGGATGCACCCTGCTCGGAGCAGAAGATGATCGACGAACGCTTCTGGAAGTCATACACCCCCAGCGGCGACGAGAAGCGCGCGGTGCCGGAGGTGGGCAGCACGTGGTTGGGGCCGGCGCAGTAGTCGCCCAGCGCTTCGCTGGTGTGGCGGCCCATGAAGATCGCGCCAGCGTGGCGAATGTGCGGCAGCCAGGCCTGCGGGTCGGCCACCGACAACTCCAGGTGCTCCGGGGCGATGCGGTTGGCCACATCCATGGCCTGCTGCATGTCACGCACCTGGATCAGCGCGCCACGGCCATTGATCGACTTCTCGATGATCTCGGCACGCTCCATGGTCGGCATCAGCTTGTCGATGCTGGCGGCAACGCGGTCGAGGAAGGCGGCATCCGGGCTAACCAGAATGGCCTGGGCGTCTTCGTCGTGTTCGGCCTGGGAGAACAGGTCCATGGCGATCCAGTCCGGGTCGGTCTGGCCGTCGCAGACCACGAGGATTTCTGACGGGCCGGCGATCATGTCGATGCCTACCTGGCCGAACACGTGGCGCTTGGCGGTGGCAACGTAGATGTTGCCAGGGCCGACGATCTTGTCGACCTGCGGCACGCTTTCGGTACCGTAGGCCAGCGCAGCGACAGCCTGAGCCCCCCCGACGGTGAACACACGGTCGACACCGGCGATGCACGCGGCGGCCAGCACCAGTTCGTTGACCTCACCACGCGGGGTCGGCACTACCATCACCACTTCGGCCACGCCGGCAACCTTGGCCGGGATGGCGTTCATCAGCACCGACGATGGGTACGACGCCTTGCCGCCTGGCACGTACAGGCCCGCACGGTCCAGTGGGGTGACTTTCTGGCCGAGCACGGTGCCGTCGGCTTCGGTGTACTGCCAGGAGTCCTGCTTCTGCCGTTCGTGGTACATGCGCACACGGTTGGCGGCCTTTTCCAGGGCTTCGCGCTGGATAGGGGTAATGCGGGTCAGCGCCAGTTCCAGGCGTTCGCGGTTGAGGATCAGGTCTTCAATCGACTTCGCATCGACACCATCGAAACGCTGGGTGAATTCCACCAGCGCGGCATCGCCACGCTCACGCACGGCCTTGATGATGTCGAGCACGCGCTGGTTGACCGCGTCATCAGACACACTTTCCCAGCTCAGCAGATGATCCAGATGTCGGGCGAAATCCGGATCAGCAGCGTTGAGACGGGCAATTGCAGTGGACACGGTCATGGCGAGGGCCTCGATTATTAGCGAATGCTCAGGCGCCCTAGGCTACCAGTCCATCCGCGCGGGCACCTGAGAAAAATGGCTATGACGCGGATAGACGGGCGCGACAGCGAAGGCCGCGCTCAGGAATCAGCCGCGGTGTCGCGATTCGACCGCTTGGCGCAGCGTGTCGATCAAGTTCTGGATGCGGGCGTGCTGCATCTTCATGGAGGCTTTGTTGACCACCAGGCGCGAGCTGATCGTGGCGATCAGTTCCTGGGGCTCCAGGCCGTTGGCACGCAGGGTGTTGCCGGTGTCGACCACGTCGATGATCTTGTCGGCAAGGTTGATCAGCGGTGCCAGCTCCATCGAGCCATACAGCTTGATGATGTCGACCTGGCGGCCTTGTTCGGCGTAGTAGCGCTTGGCTACGTTGACGAACTTGGTGGCCACACGCAGGCGGCCCTTGGGCTCGGGTGCGCCGACCACGCCAGCGGTCATCAGCTTGCACTGGGCAATCTGCAGGTCCAGGGGCTCGTACAGGCCCTGGCCGCCGTACTCCATCAGCACGTCCTTGCCGGCCACACCCAGGTCGGCAGCACCATGCTCGACATAGGTCGGCACATCGGTGGCACGCACGATCAGCAGGCGCACGTCGTCCTGCGTGGTGGGGATGATCAGTTTGCGGCTCTTGTCCGGGTTCTCGGTCGGCACGATACCGGCCTCGGCCAGCAACGGCAGGGTATCGTCGAGAATACGGCCTTTGGAAAGCGCGATGGTCAACATTGGAACGTCGGTCCTTAAGCGGCTGCTGCCGGCCAGGTCATCGACCTGGCCGCATTCAATTCGAAAGGTGCGTCCTTGCACCAGCGGGCTGTTTAGCCCGGTACGCGGCGGATTTTTGCGCCGAGCATCTGCAGTTTCTCTTCGATACACTCGTAACCACGGTCGATGTGGTAGATGCGATCGATCAACGTATCGCCTTCGGCAACCAGCGCCGACAATACCAGGCTGGCGGAAGCTCGCAGGTCGGTGGCCATGACCGGCGCGCCTTTCAGCGCCTTGACGCCGGTGACGATGGCAGTGTTGCCTTCGACCTGGATCTGCGCGCCCATGCGGTGCATTTCGTAAACGTGCATGAAGCGGTTTTCGAAGATGGTCTCGATCACCGCGCCAGTGCCTTCGGCAATGGCGTTCAGCGAGATGAACTGCGCCTGCATGTCGGTCGGGAACGCCGGGTACGGGGCCGTACGCAGGTTGACGGCTTTGGGCCGCTTGCCGTGCATGTCCAGCTCGATCCAGTCTTCGCCAGTGTTGATGTCAGCGCCGGCTTCCTTGAGTTTTTCCAGTACGGCTTCAAGGATGGTCGGGTCGGTGTCCTTGACCTTGACGCGGCCACCGGTCACGGCGGCGGCGACCAGGTAGGTACCGGTTTCGATACGGTCCGGCATCACACGGTAGTTGGCCGAGTGCAGGCGCTCGACGCCATCGATGGTGATGGTATCGGTGCCAGCGCCCTGGACGTTGCCGCCCATGGCGTTGATGAAGTTGGCCAGGTCAACCACTTCAGGCTCGCGCGCGGCGTTCTGCAGCACGCTGCGGCCCTTGGCCAGGGCTGCGGCCATCATGATGTTCTCGGTACCGGTCACGCTCACGGTGTCGAAGAAGAAGTGCGCGCCACGCAGGCCACCTTCAGGTGCCTTGGCCTTGATGTAGCCGCCTTCTACTTCGATCTTCGCACCCATGGCCTCAAGGCCGCGGATGTGCAGGTCGACCGGGCGCGAACCAATGGCGCAGCCGCCAGGCAAGGCCACTTCGGCTTCGCCGAATCGGGCAACCATCGGGCCCAGCACCAGGATCGAGGCGCGCATGGTCTTGACCAGTTCGTAAGGCGCAACCAGGGTCTTGATGGTACGTGGGTCGATCTCCACCGACAGCTTTTCGTCGATCACAGGCTCGATGCCCATGCGCCCGAACAGCTCGATCATGGTGGTGATGTCGTGCAGGTGTGGCAGGTTGCCCACGGTGACCGGGCCATCGGCCAGCAGGGTCGCCGCCAGAATCGGCAGGGCTGCGTTTTTCGCGCCCGAAATGCGGATCTCGCCGTCAAGACGAGCGCCGCCAGTAATAATCAGTTTGTCCATTGGAATCTCGCCGCCAAGTTGGCTCAGGTGCGCTCAGCCCAGGCTGCGCTGCTGAAAAATTTCATGGTTACCGCATGGATGCTGCCATTGGCGATCCACGGATTCAGGTGAGCATAGATCGCCTGCTGGCGTTTGACCGGGCTCAGGCCAGCCAACTCGTCGCTGATCACGTTCAACTGGAAGTTGCAGCCTTCGCCTTCAACTTCGACCCGGGAACCCGGCAATTTCTCTTCAAGGAAGCTTTTAACTTCTACGGCCTGCATGCTCAACCTCAATCGGCGCCCGATGCGCACGGGTCGGCCATCATACAAAAAAGCCCCTCGCCTGCGAAGCCCAACGAAGGCTTCGCTGACCGAGGGGCCATCATCCGCGCCGGGCCATCAGGTTGCCAGCACTTCATCAAGGTCATAGACCCCGGCAATTTCCCGCATGTCGTCGGGCATGCCACGTACCTCGCACGCCTTGCCGGTGGCCTGCGCGTCGCGAATGTACGCAAGCAATAGCGACAAGCCGACACTCGACGACTTCTCGACAGCCGAGCAATCAAGCACCAGACGTGGCTCGCGAGAACCGTCGATCAGCGCCTTGCCCTGCTTGCGCAAGGCCGGGCCGCTGCGGTAGTCCAGCACACCCGCCAGGCGCAGTACGCCCGGCTCGGCCATGCTCACACCGGCCTCACTCATTGGACGGTCTTCTCTGGCGAGTTGTCGGCCGCCTGCTTGGCCTTGGCCACTTCGCCGGCCCAGCCATCGATGGTCTTGTCCAGGTCGTTGCCGTTGCGCTGCATGGCATCGGCGAACTGATCGCGGAACAGTTTGCCAATATTGATGCCATTGACGATCACGTTACGCACCTTCCACTCACCGCCGATGTTTTCCAGGGTGTACTGCACCGGGTACACGGCACCGTTGTTGCCGGTCACCTTCATGCCGACACTGGCGCGCTTGCCGTCATCGGCCTTGGCCGGATCGACAACGATACCCTGGTTGTTGTATTCGAGCAGGGCATTGCCATAGAACTGCATCAGGCTGCGCTTGAAGTTTTCCTGGAAGCGCTGCATCTGCTCCGGGGTAGCCTTGCGCGAGTACTTGACGGTCATGATGCTGCGGGAAATACCGTCTGCGTCCACCACCGGTCCAAGAATGCGGTTCAGCGATTCATAGAAGGCGTTGGGGTTGGACTTGTACTGCTCCTTGTTGGCCTTGAGGTCGCCGAGCAGTTCATTGGTGGTGCCCTGGACCACATCGTGCGGTGTCTGCGCAGCCATGGTCAGCAAGGGGAAGGCCGCCAGCAGGACCAGCAAGCCACGTCGCAGGATCGAAATCATGGAAACTCCTTAATTAGCCGGTTGCGCTTCTTTCGGTTCCTTGCCAACAGAGTTGAGCAGGAACTTGCCAATCAGATCTTCCAGCACCAGTGCCGACTGGGTGTCATGGATGGTCGCGCCCTCCTTGAGCACCTGGTCTTCACCGCCCACGCTGATGCCGATGTACTTCTCGCCAAGCAGACCTGCGGTCAGGATCGAGGCAGTGGAGTCGGTCGGCAGGTTGTCCACCGACTTGTCCAGTTGCAGCGTCACCCGACCGGTGTAGGAATCACGGTCCAGATCGATGGCGGTGACCTTGCCGATGGTCACACCGGCCATTGTCACTTTAGCTCTGACCGTCAAACCGGCGATATTGTCGAAGTAGGCATAAACTTTATAGGTATCGCTGCTCGGGCTGGCCGACAGCCCGCTGACTCGCAGGGCCAGCAGCAGCAGCGCCAGGATCCCGGCCAGGAGGAACAGGCCGACACCGATTTCCAGGGTGCGGTTTTGCATCAGAAATCTCCAAACATCAAGGCGGTCAGAATAAAGTCCAGACCCAGCACTGCCAACGAGGCATAGACCACGGTCTTGGTGGTGGCACGGCTGATCCCTTCTGAGGTGGGCTCACAGTCGTACCCCTGGAAAACGGCGATCCAGGTTGTGACGAAAGCGAACACCAGGCTCTTGACCAGCCCGTTGAGCACGTCGTCAGTGAATGAAACACTGTTCTGCATGTTGGCCCAGAACGAGCCCTCGTAGACGCCCAGCCAGTCCACCGCCACCCACGAGCCACCCCAGATACCGACCACGCTGAAGATCAGCGCCAGCAGCGGCAGCGAGATGAAACCGGCCCACAAACGTGGCGCAACGATGTACTTGAGCGGGTCGACGCCAATCATTTCCAGGCTCGACAATTGCTCGGTGGACTTCATGTTGCCGATTTCGGCGGTCAACGCGGAACCGGCACGGCCCGCGAACAGCAGCGCCGTCACCACCGGGCCAAGCTCACGCAGCAGGGTCAGGGCAACCATTTGCCCTACCGCCTGTTCCGAGCCGTATTTGGTCAGGATGCTGTAACCCTGCAGCGCCAGCACCATGCCGATGAATACCCCGGACACGACAACGATCGCCAGCGACAGCACACCCACCGAGTACAGCTGCTTGGTCAGCAGTTGGAAGCCGCCGCCAATGCCGCCGCGACCGACCAGCGCATGGAACAGGAACAGGCACGAACGCCCGAGCACGGCCAGCACGTCGATTGCCGAACGGCCCAGCAGACGGACACGTTCGAGTAAGGATTTTCTGCGCATCAACGCGCCCCCAGCAGGTCGGCGCGGTAGTCAGGCGCGGGAAAGTGGAAGGGTACCGGGCCGTCCGGGTCGCCTTTCATGAATTGGCGAATCCGTGGGTTGTCCGAGCCCATCAGCTCATCAGGCGTGCCCTGGCCCAGCACCTGACCATCACCTACCACGTAGATGTAATCGGCAATGCTGGCGGTTTCTGCCAGGTCATGGGAAACCACGATGCTGGTGATGCCCAGGGCGTCGTTGAGCAGGCGGATCAGGCGCACAAGTACCCCCATGGCGATCGGGTCCTGGCCGACGAACGGTTCGTCGTACATGAGGATCTGCGGGTCCAGGGCAATCGCTCGAGCCAGCGCCACTCGGCGCTTCATGCCACCGGACAGCTCGTCGGGCATCAGGTCGATGGCGCCGCGCAGGCCCACGGCCTGCAGCTTCATCAACACGATGTCACGGATCATTTCATCCGACAGCTGGGTATGCACGCGCAGCGGGAACGCGACGTTCTCGAACACGTCGAGGTCGGTGAACAGCGCGCCGCTCTGGAACAGCACACCCATCTGCTTGCGGGCGTCGAACAGGTCGCTGCGCGACAGCGTCGGCAGGTTCTGGCCGGCCACCCATACCTCACCGCTGGAAGGGCGCAGCTGCGCGCCCATCAGGCGGAGCAACGTGGTCTTGCCGCAACCCGATGGTCCCATGATGCCGGTGACCTTGCCGCGCGGGATGCGGATGTCGACGTTGCTGAAAATGCTGCGCGAACCGCGTTTGAAGGTAACCCCCTTCAACTCGACCGCGTAGGCGCTATCCACACTCATCTAGACTCCTTGCTAGTGCAGCCTCGTCCTAATGGACGCCGGCCTCCATCAGGAAGGCACACGCACCCCTGGCAGGCCGAATAGCGGCGAACTATAGCACCGCTGACAGCGCCGCCCCAAGGCCAGGCAAGCAGTCGTTCAGCCCCGAGACAGGCTTTGATGACATTCGCTACAGCAATCGAAGGGGTGAGGGTTTTCTTCATTGCGCGTATAATCGCGGCCTTTTCATCAGGCACTGCTTTTTCGACATGAGCCAATCCAGCGAGCTGATCCAATCCGCCCAACGCACCCTGCGCCTGGAACTCGAGGCCGTAGAGGCCCTGCTGGCGCGCATCGACGACAATTTCGTCAAGGCCTGCGAACTCATCCTGGCCAGCAAGGGCCGGGTTGTCGTGGTCGGCATGGGCAAGTCCGGGCACATCGGCAACAAGATCGCCGCAACCCTCGCCAGCACCGGCACCCCGGCGTTTTTCGTACATCCGGCCGAAGCCAGCCATGGCGACATGGGCATGATCACCCGCGATGATGTCATCCTTGCCCTGTCGAATTCCGGCAGCACTGCCGAAATCGTCACCCTGCTGCCGCTGATCAAACGCCTGGGCATCAAACTTATCAGCCTGACCGGCAACCCGGACTCGCCGCTGGCCCAGGCCGCCGAGGTCAACCTCGACGCCCGTGTCGAGCAAGAAGCCTGCCCGCTCAACCTGGCGCCCACCTCCTCCACCACGGCATCGCTGGTACTGGGTGACGCGCTGGCCATCGCCCTGCTCGAGGCCCGCGGTTTCACCGCCGAGGACTTCGCCTTCTCGCACCCAGGCGGTGCGCTGGGCCGCCGCCTGCTGCTGAAGGTCGAGAACGTCATGCACAGCGGCGATGAGCTGCCTCAGGTACCTCGCGGCACCCTGCTCAAGGATGCGCTGCTTGAAATGTCCCGCAAAGGTTTGGGCATGACCGTGATCGTCGAGCCCGATGGCAAGCTGGCCGGGATCTTCACCGACGGCGACCTGCGCCGCAGCCTGGACCGCAACATCGATGTGCACACCACCCTGATCGACCAGGTCATGACCGTTCATGGCAAGACCGCGCGGGCCGAAATGCTCGCCGCCGAAGCCCTGAAGATCATGGAAGACCACAAGATCGGCGCCCTGGTGGTGGTGGACCGCGAGGACCGCCCGACCGGCGCCCTGAACATGCACGACCTGCTGCGCGCCGGCGTAATGTAAAGGAGCGATGGAATGAACCAGGACCTCATGCAACGCGGCAAGAGCATCAAGCTCGCGGTATTCGACGTGGACGGCGTGCTCACCGACGGGCGCCTGTACTTCCTCGAGGACGGCAGCGAATTCAAGACCTTCAACACGCTCGATGGCCAGGGCATCAAGATGCTCATGGCCTCGGGGGTGACCACCGCCATCATCAGCGGGCGCAAGACCCCGGTGGTCGAGCGTCGCGCCAAGAACCTCGGTATCCCGCACCTGTATCAGGGGCGCGAGGATAAATTGGTGGTGCTTGACGGCCTGCTCGCCGAACTGGGCCTAAGCTATGATCAAGTGGCCTACCTGGGGGATGACCTGCCCGACCTGCCGGTGATTCGCCGGGTGGCACTGGGCATGGCTGTAGCCAACGCCGCACCGTTCGTACGCCAGCACGCTCATGGCGTGACCCAGGCACGCGGTGGCGAAGGCGCGGCCCGTGAATTCTGCGAACTGATCATGCAGGCCCAGGGCACCCTGGACGCTGCCAACGCCAACTACCTGTAAGGCTGCCCATGTTCAGCAAGAAAGCCCGAAACATTGTGCTGCTCGGGGCGATCGCCGCCCTGCTGGTAGCCATTGGCTACTGGAATGTCAGCCCGGAAAGCTTCCTCGACAAGCCGGTGGCCCAAGTCGACGAAAGCGCCATCGACTATTACGCGATCAACGCCCACAGCGTGCAGTTCCTGCCCGACGGCAAGCTGCAGTACGAAATGACCGCCGACAAGGTCGAGCACCTCAAGGCCAGCGAAATTACCCTGCTGACCACGCCGGACCTGCACATGTACCGCGGCACCGAATACCCGTGGCACGTGCAAAGCACCCGCGCCGAGGTCAACCCGGACGGTACCGAGGTCGAGCTGATCGACAAGGTACGGGTTGCCCGCACCGACGAAAAGCAGCGTGAAACCATCATTACCAGCTCACGCATGACCGTGTTCCCGCAGAAGCAATATGCGCAGACCGAGCAAGCCGTTAGAATCGACGGCGCCGGTGGCACAACTACGGGCAAAGGAATGAAAGCGTATTTGAAAGAAGGCAAGATGGACTTGCTCTCTAACGTAAGAGGACAGTATGAGGCTCGTTAAAACCCTCCCCCTTTTGCTCAGCCTGAGCGCAGCACTGGGAAGCGCGAGCGCCCTCGCCCTGCCGAATGACCGTGACCAGCCTATCCGCATCCAGGCCGATAACGCCCACCTGGATGACAAGCAAGGCGTGGCCACTTACACCGGCGACGTGATCATCACCCAGGGTTCGATGATGATCAAAGGCAACACCGTGACCATCACCCGTTCCGCCTCCGGCGATATCGACGTGGTGACCTCGGTGGGCAACCTGGCCTACTTCGAGCAGCAGCAGAGCGCCGCCAAGCCGGACAAGATGAAGGGCTGGGGCGTGACCATCCAGTACCAGTCGCAGAAGGACCTGGTGATCCTCACCGACCGCGCCAAGGTCGAGAACGAAGGCAACACCACCGAAGGCGAGAAGATCGTCTACAACACCCAGACCCAGGTGGCGACCGCCGGTCGCGGTGGCAACGTGACTACACCGCGTCAGCGTATCGACATGGTGATCCAGCCCAAGAAGAAGGCCGAGTAAATGGCAACCCTCAAAGCCCAGCACCTGGCCAAGAGCTACAAGGGCCGGCAGGTGGTACGTGATGTCAGCCTGTCGATCGACAGCGGCCAGATCGTCGGCCTGCTCGGCCCTAACGGCGCCGGCAAGACCACCTGCTTCTACATGATCGTCGGGCTGGTCCAGGCCGAACAGGGCCGGGTACTGATCGACAACCTCGATGTCAGCCATCAGCCCATGCATGGCCGTGCGCGCGCCGGTATCGGCTACCTGCCGCAGGAAGCTTCGATCTTCCGCAAGCTGTCGGTGGCCGACAACATCATGGCCATCCTCGAAACCCGCAAGGACCTGGACCGCGAAGGCCGCCGCAAGGAGCTGGAAAGCCTGCTGCAGGAGTTCCACATCAGCCACATCCGCGACAACCTCGGCATGAGCCTGTCCGGCGGTGAACGCCGCCGCGTCGAAATTGCCCGCGCCCTGGCGACCGCACCCAAGTTCATCCTGCTGGACGAACCGTTCGCAGGTGTCGACCCGATCTCGGTCGGCGACATCAAGCAGATCATCCACCACCTCAAGGCCAAAGGTATCGGTGTACTGATCACCGACCACAACGTGCGTGAGACCCTGGATATCTGCGAAACCGCCTACATCGTCAACGATGGCCGGTTGATTGCCGAAGGCGACGCCGAAACCATCCTTGCCAACGATCTGGTCAAAGAGGTTTACCTGGGCCACGAGTTCCGCCTCTGACCCGAGGCGCGCCTGGAGTACCGGCAAATAGCCCCAAAACTACGGGTAAAGTTGTTACGGTACTCTAGGCAAACGCTACAATTTAAGGCATAAAACTTGCTTGATCTGGCGCCTCGGCGCCCTCGTGTAGTGGATGGCGCATGCGCGCCGGCGAACAAGGTATTAAGCCCCAGCCATGAAACCATCGCTCGTCCTAAAAATGGGCCAGCAACTGACGATGACACCGCAGTTGCAACAGGCCATCCGTCTGCTCCAGCTTTCCACCCTGGACCTCCAACAGGAAATCCAGGAAGCGCTGGAGTCGAACCCGATGCTCGAACGTCAGGAAGACGGCGACGACTTCGACAACAGCGACCCGATGGCGGACAACGCCGAAAACAAGCCGGCCGCCGAAGCCCAGGACAATAGCTTCCAGGAAAGCACTGTCAGTGCCGACAGCCTGGAAGACGGTGAGTGGAGCGAGCGCATCCCCAACGAGCTTCCGGTCGATACCGCCTGGGAAGACATCTACCAGACCAGCGCCAGCAGCCTGCCGAGCAACGATGACGACGAGTGGGACTTCACCACCCGCACATCGGCCGGCGAGAGCCTGCAAAGCCACCTGCTGTGGCAGCTGAACCTGGCGCCGATGTCCGATACCGACCGCCTGATCGCCGTAACCCTGATCGACAGCATCAACGGCCAGGGGTATCTGGAAGACACCCTCGAGGAAATCTGCGCAGGTTTCGACCCTGAGCTGGATATCGAGCTGGACGAAGTCGAAGCGGTACTGCACCGCATCCAGCAGTTCGAGCCAGCTGGCGTGGGCGCACGTAACCTGGGCGAATGCCTGCTGCTGCAACTGCGCCAACTGCCCGCCAGCACCCCGTGGATGACCGAAGCCAAGCGCCTGGTCACCGATTTCATCGACCTGCTCGGCAGCCGCGACTACAGCCAGTTGATGCGGCGCATGAAAATCAAGGAAGACGAGCTGCGCCAGGTCATCGAGCTGGTGCAAAGCCTCAACCCGCGCCCCGGTTCGCAGATCGAATCCAGCGAGCCCGAGTACGTAGTGCCTGACGTCATCGTGCGCAAGGACAGCGAGCGCTGGCTGGTGGAGCTGAACCAGGAAGCCATCCCACGCCTGCGCGTCAACCCACAGTACGCGGGCTTCGTACGCCGTGCCGACACCAGCGCCGACAACACCTTCATGCGCAACCAGCTGCAAGAAGCGCGCTGGTTCATCAAGAGCCTGCAAAGCCGCAATGAAACACTGATGAAGGTTGCCACGCAGATCGTCGAGCACCAGCGCGGCTTCCTTGACCACGGCGATGAAGCAATGAAGCCGTTGGTGTTGCACGACATCGCCGAAGCGGTGGGCATGCACGAGTCGACCATTTCGCGGGTTACCACGCAAAAGTACATGCACACACCGCGTGGCATCTACGAACTGAAATACTTTTTCTCCAGCCACGTCAGCACCTCCGAAGGCGGAGAATGCTCGTCCACGGCGATCCGCGCGATCATCAAAAAACTGGTTGCAGCGGAAAATCAGAAAAAGCCATTGAGTGACAGCAAGATCGCTGGTTTACTGGAGGCACAAGGCATCCAGGTAGCCCGTCGCACCGTCGCCAAGTACCGCGAGTCCCTCGGCATCGCACCGTCGAGCGAGCGCAAGCGACTGATGTAGCCCCTGAGATGTGCCACAGCGTTTGTGGGGCAGGTGCAAGACCTGCTTCTTTATGCACGGGCAACAAAGGAGAAGCTGTATGCAAGTCAATATCAGTGGACAGCATGTAGAAGTCACCCAGCCACTTCGCGATTATGTGCTTGAAAAGCTAGCTCGCGTGGAAAGTCACTTCGACAAGATCACCAACGTGCAGGTCATCATGAAAGTCGAGAAGCTGCAGCAGAAGGTCGAAGCGACCCTGCAGATTCCCGGCGGCGAAGTGGTAGCCAACGCCGAACACGAAGATATGTATGCAGCGATCGACGCCTTGGCCGACAAGCTCGACCGCCAACTGAAAAAACACAAGGAAAAACAGCAAAGCCTGCTGCAAGGTGCAGCTGCCCGCTGATCCCCCCCATCCATGATCCGACTTGAAACCATCCTGACCCCCGGCCGCTCCCTTGTGAACGTGCCGGGCGGCAGCAAGAAGCGCGCCCTGGAAAAGGTCGCCACCGTCATCGCCGATCAAGTGCCAGAACTGGAGATGCAGGACGTCTTCGAAAAACTGGTCGCCCGGGAAAAACTCGGTTCTACCGGTTTCGGCAATGGCATCGCCATTCCGCACTGCCGGCTTGAAGGATGTTCCGCTCCTGTCAGCGCCCTGCTGCACCTTGAAGCACCTATCGATTACGACGCCATCGATGGCGCGCCGGTGGACCTGATGTTCGTCCTCCTGGTGCCCGAAGCCGCTACCGATGCGCATCTGGAACTGCTGCGTCAGATCGCCAGCATGCTCGATCGCAAGGAGGTCCGTGATCGCCTGCGTGCGGCCACCAGCAGTGAGGCCCTGTTCCAGGTTGTCCTGGACGTACAGAACGAGCACTGAACATGCGCCTGATCATTGTCAGCGGCCGGTCCGGCTCCGGCAAGAGCACTGCCCTCGATGCCCTGGAAGACAACGGTTTCTACTGCATCGACAACCTGCCGGCCGGGCTGCTGCCGCAGTTGGCGGAAGACGCACTGATCAACACCGAACTGCTGCAACCGAAGGTTGCCGTGTCGATCGACGCACGCAACCTGCCCAGCCACCTGACGCGCTTCCCCGAATTGCTCGAAGAAGCCCGCGCGCGGAACATCCAGTGCGACGTGCTGTTTCTGGATGCCGACGAAGATATGCTGCTCAAGCGTTTCTCGGAAACCCGCCGCCGCCACCCGCTGACCAACGCCAACCGCTCGCTCGCGGAAGCAATCCGCGTGGAAAGCGATTTGCTGGGGCCGATCGCCGACCTGGCCGACCTGAAAATCGACACCACCAACCTGAACCTGTATCAGCTGCGTGACTCGATCAAGCTGCGCCTGCTCAACCAACCCGAGCCTGGCACTGCGTTCCTGGTCGAGTCGTTCGGCTTCAAGCGCGGCATGCCGGTCGACGCCGACCTGGTGTTCGATGTGCGCTGCCTGCCCAACCCCTACTGGAAGCCCGAGCTGCGAGAGCACTCGGGCCTCGACCAGCCAGTGATCGACTACCTGGCTGCCCAGCCGGATGTCGAAGACATGTACAACGACATTTCGGGCTATCTGCTCAAGTGGTTGCCCCGCTTCGCCGCCAGCAACCGCGCTTATGTCACCATTGCCATCGGCTGCACCGGCGGCCATCACCGTTCGGTGTACATCACCGAGCGCCTTGGCCAACACCTGCAGCAAACCCTGAAAAACGTCCAGGTCCGCCACCGCGACCTCTAGCCCAAGGATCCGCCCCACGATGCCCGCCCGCGAAATCACCATCATCAACAAGTTGGGCCTGCATGCCCGGGCGGCAGCCAAGTTCGTCGGCGTGGCCGGCCGCTTCCCCTGCCAGGTACGGGTTGGACGTGCGCCGGACAAGCTGGTGGATGGCAAGAGCATCATGGCGGTGATGATGCTGGCAGCGGGCAAAGGCACCCAGGTGCACCTGCATACCGAGGGTGAGCAAGACAGCGATGCCATGGACGCGCTGGTCGAACTGATCAACAACTTCTTCGACGAAGGCGAATAAAGCCGGCACACTCCTTGTTGGAGTGCGCGCCAACCTGATGATGAATCAGGACATCGCGGTATCCATCACCATCATCAGACAGAAGCCGATACACAACCCCAGGCTAGCCAGCCGATGGTGGCCATTGCTGCGCGACTCCGGGATGATTTCCTGGGTGACCACTAGCAGCATCGCCCCCGCCGCACAGGCCAATCCCAGCGGCAGCAGGAGTTCGGCAACATTCACCAGCCAGGCACAGATCACTGCGGCCACCGGTTCGACCAGCCCTGACGCAGCGCCTATCAGGAAGGCTTTGAAACGCGGCATGCCCGCCCCGGCCAGCACCAGCGCAATCACCAGCCCCTCAGGCACATCCTGCAACGCAATGCCCATGGCCAGGCTGTCGGCGTCGGCCATGCCGCCACCGGCCGACACTCCAATCGCCATGCCTTCAGGGATGTTGTGCGCAATGATGGCAATGACAAACAGCCAGATACGTGCAGCAATCACCGGCTGATTGTCGGTGCCAACCAGCGCTTCTGGCGAGGCGCCAGACACCTTGAGGTCGACCAGAAACAGGCACAGCGCACCGAACAACAAGCCGAAGCTGATCAGGCCACCCGCGCCCCAAGGGCTGAACCCGATGGACTGGGCGGCATCCAACCCCGGAATGATCAGGGAAAACGCGGTGGCTGCCAGCATCACACCGGCGCCGAAACCCAGCAGCGTGTCGGCCAGCGCCACTGGCATGTTGCGAATGACCAGTACCGGTACTGCGCCCAGTGCAGTGCCCAGTGCACATAACGCACCGCCCTCCAGGGCGCGCAGCATGCGCGGTTCCAGGTCCAGCCAGGCGAGGCCACGCGCTACCAGTAGCGCGGTGCCAGCCAGCAACAGCAAGGTCCCAAGCGCCAGGCGGAACAGGCGCACACTGCTGACAGACATCACCTCAGAGCGCATACCGGTCCGACTCACTTCAGGGCTTCGAGGTAACGGCGCTCCACTTGCGCCCAGTCAATGACGTTGTAGAAGGCGCCGATGTATTCCGGACGACGGTTTTGGTACTTGAGGTAATACGCGTGCTCCCACACGTCCAGGCCGAGGATTGGCGTATTGCCGTGCATCAACGGGCTGTCCTGGTTGCCACTGCTCTCTACCACCAGGGTTTTCTGCGGTGTCACGCTTAGCCAGGCCCAGCCGCTGCCGAAGCGCGTCAGCGCAGCCTTGGTGAAAGCCTCCTTGAAAGCCTCGAAGCCGCCCAGTTGCGCGGTGACAGCTTGCGCCAGCTGGCCCACAGGCTCACCGCCACCCTGTGGCGACATGACGGTCCAGAACAGGCTGTGGTTGGCGTGGCCGCCGCCGTGGTTGGTCACTGCGCCACGCAGGTTTTCCGGAAGTTGCTTGACGGCGCCAACCAGCTTCTCAACCGGCCATTCGGCCCACTCGGTGCCTTCGATAGCGGCGTTGAGACCATTCACGTAGGTCTGATGATGCTTGGTGTGGTGGATTTCCATGGTCTGGGCGTCGATGTGCGGCTCCAGCGCGTCATAGGCGTATGGCAATGCAGGCAGGGTATGTGGCATGTCAGTGAATTCCGTAGGCATGGGTTCTGGGTGCCAGGTCCCGCTGGGCAGCGAGCTCGCTGGCCCCGGCGCTGTGGCGACTTAGCAGGCGCTCGGTACGCGGGTACTGGCCGTACTCGGCGATGAAACTCAGCAGTTCGGTGTAGGTGCGCCCGCTGTGGCGCAAGGCCGCATCACGCAGCGCCTGCGGCAGGCGCGTCTCCTGGCTGGCCTGCAGCAGCCGCTGGTGAGCGGCGCACAAGTAGTCGGCGCTTTCCTGCGGCTGGTTCAGGCGCAGGTGCAGGTCGGCCAGGTTATGGTGGGCGATGACGAAAGCGGCCACCGCTTCGTCGACGTCATGCCAGCGCTCGAACAGCACCTGGGCCAGCGCCAGGGCTTGCAGGTAGTGTTCCCGGGCGTCGACCAGCTCGCCTTGATCGAACAGGCGGTTGGCGGTTTCCGTGGTGCGTTTCCAGTGCTGCATGGCAAATCTCCTTGGCGGTGACGCAGGGTCAGATTCCGCCGGCGGTGAGTTTTTCCGGGTCCAGCAGTGCTTCGAGCTGGTCACGCGACAAATCGGTGTGCTCCAGCGCCACATCGATGATCGGGCGACCTTGCTTGTACGCGGTCTTGGCGATTTCGGCGGCCTTGAGGTAGCCGATGATCGGGTTCAGCGCAGTGACCAGGATCGGGTTGCGCGCCAGGGCTTCCTTGAGCTTGCCCTCGTTGACCTTGAAGGTGGCGATGGCCTTGTCGGCCAGCAAGCGGCTGACGTTGGCCATCAGCTCGATGCTTTCCAGCAGGTTGCGGGCGATCACCGGCAGCATCACGTTCAGCTCGAAGTTACCGGACTGCCCCGCGATGGCGATGGTGGCGTCGTTGCCAATCACCTGGGCGGCGACCATGGCAGTGGCCTCCGGGATCACCGGGTTGACCTTGCCCGGCATGATCGAAGAGCCAGGCTGCAGGCCTTGCAGCTCGATTTCGCCCAGGCCGGCCAGCGGGCCGGAGTTCATCCAGCGCAGGTCGTTGGCAATTTTCATCAGTGCCACAGCGGTAGTCTTGAGCTGGCCAGACAGGGCCACGGCGGTATCCTGCGAACCGATCAGGGCAAACAGGTTTTGCCCTGGGGTGAACTCGACTTGGGTCAGGCCACTGAGTTGGCGGGCAAACACGCCAGCGAACCGGGGGTGGGCATTGATGCCGGTACCCACGGCGGTGCCGCCCTGGGCCAGCGCCTGCAGGCTCGGCAAGGTGGCTTCGAGGTGTGCCTTGGCGCCGTTGATCTGTGCCGCCCAGCCATCCAGCACCTGGCTCATGCGCACCGGCATGGCGTCCATCAGGTGGGTGCGGCCCGTTTTCACATACTGATGCACTTGCGCCGACTTGGCCTCGATCACCTGTACCAGGTGCGCCAAGGCTGGCAGCAACTGTTCGTGCAGGGCCAGCGCGGCACTGACGTGGATAGTGGTCGGGATGATGTCATTGCTGCTCTGGCCACAGTTGACGTGATCATTGGCATTGACTGCCTCACCCAGTACGCGGCTGGCCAAGGTCGCGATCACTTCGTTGGCGTTCATGTTCGAGCTGGTGCCGGAGCCGGTCTGGAACACATCGACCGGGAAATGCTGGATGAAGTCTTCGGCCAACAGTTGCTCGACAGCCTTGACGATGGCTTGGCCCTGCGCGGCGGACAGTTGTTCCAGCTCGATGTTGGCCTTGGCCGCGGCTGCCTTGGCCAGCAGCAGAGCACGAATGAACTGGGCCGGCATGCGCTGGCCGCTGATCGGGAAGTTGTCGACCGCGCGTTGGGTCTGGGCGCCGTACAGGGCCTGGGCAGGCACCTGCAGTTCACCCATGCTGTCACGCTCGATACGGGTATCACTCATCATCAAATCCTTGCATCAGTTCATCGGGAGAAATCGACGGCAGCAGGCGGCAATTTGCCAACTGCAGGGCGTAGGGTTGCCAGCGCTGGTTCTGCTCCTGGCGGTCGAGGTTGCGCAGGTCCAGCAGCGGTCGCCAGGCCTGGTCCAGGCACTGGCAGCGCCAATGCCAGGGCAGCATGCGGTCGCAGGCGGTATCCAGCAGCAGGCGGAAGGAGGTCAGTGCCACCGTCCATGACGAGGTTTGCGTACAGCACACCAGGTAGCGGCCTTCGGCCAGGTAATGCTCGATCAGCCGTGGCTCGTCAGGCTCGAGCGCACAGCGAATGCGCCGGCTGAGCCAGCGCCAGTTTTCCAGGTAGGGCAGTTCGCGGAGGACGGGTTTCATGAACATCATCGCCGGGTGACTGGATAATGATATTCATTATTAAGTGATAAATAGAATCACTTCAAGTAGCCGTTAGTGAAAGAAAAACCCGGCACGATGGCCGGGTCTTCGATTTCACTGCATGTTTCTGGCGGCAATTAGCTACCCGCGACGGTCATCCGCTCGATCAGCACCGACCCGGTATGGATATTGCTGCGCGTTTCAAGATCGTTACCGATCGCGACAATTTGCTGGAACATGTCTTTCATATTGCCGGCGATGGTCACTTCTTGAACCGCGTGCTGGATCTCGCCATTTTCGACCCAGAAGCCAGCTGCACCACGGGAATAATCCCCCGTCACCATGTTCAGCCCATGCCCCATCAGCTCGGTCACCAGCAGGCCGCGGCCCATACGGCGAATCAACGCGGCCTGGTCTTCGACGCCGTGGGTGACGAACAGGTTGTGCACACCACCGGAGTTGGCCGTGCTTGGCAAGCCCAGCTTGCGCCCGGAATAGGTGCCCAGCAGGTACGACACCAGCTCGCCTTTGTCGACGAACGGCTTGGCGTAGGTGGCCAGGCCATCACCGTCGAACGCGGCGCTACCCAACGCGCGCGGAATGTGCGGGCGCTCGTCGAGGGTAAGCCAGGAAGGGAACAGGCGCTGGCCAATGGTACCTTCGAGGAAGGACGACTTGCGGTACAGGTTGCCGCCGGAAATAGCCGACAGGAAGCTGCCGAACAGGCCACCGGCCAGTTCGGCCGAAAACAGCACCGGCACCTCGCAAGTGGGAACCGGCCGGGCACCCAGTCGGCTGGCAGCACGCTGTGCAGCGCGAACGCCAATGCTGCGCGGGTCGGCCAGCAAGTTGCCCTGACGGTTCACGTCGTACCAGTAGTCACGCTGCATCTGCCCTTCGCCTTCGGCGATCATCACGCAGCTCAGGCTGTGCCGGGTCGAGGCGTACCCACCGATGAAGCCATGGCTGTTGCCATACACGCGGCAGCCCTGGTGGGTATTGAGGGTGGTGCCATCGGCGTTGAGGATGCGCGGGTCGGCATCAAACGCCGCCGCCTCGCAGGCCAGGGCCATTTCGATGGCCTTTTCGGGTTCGATATCCCAATCGTGGTACAGGTCCAGATCAGGAATTTCACGGGCCATCAGCGCCGCGTCGGCCAAGCCCGAACATTCGTCTTCGGAAGTATGCTTGGCAATGGCCAGGGCAGCGGCAACGGTTTCGCGGATCGCGTCCGGGCCACTGGCCGAAGTGCTGGCCGAGCCTTTGCGCTGGCCAACATAAAGGGTGATACCAAAGCCCTGGTCGCGGTTGAATTCGACCGTCTCGACTTCACGCTGGCGTACCGTGGTGGACAAGCCCTGCTCCAGCGAAACTGCCACTTCGCAGGCACTGGCCCCTTGGCGGCGCGCCTCGGCGATGATCGCCTCGACCTGCTCCTGCAATGCTGGCAGGTCTTTCGGACCTACGCTCTGGACTGCACTCATGGTTCTCTCCACTCAAATTCTGCGTACGGCTTGGGGTCATTCTACGACCGGGCCGGACAAGCGGCCCCCGACTGGTTATCATGGCGACGATTTCTAGCGGACTGCCACCATGGTTGATTCAAACAACGACGCCTTCGACGGCGAAAAAAGCAAAACCCAGATCAAGCGCGAACTGCATGAGCTGGTCGAACTCGGTGAGCGCCTTACCACGCTCAAAGCCGATACCCTGGCCCGCCTGCCGTTGACCGACGAGCTGCGCAAGGCCCTGGCCGAGGCCAGCAAGCACACCGCTCATGGTGCCCGTAAACGCCACATGTCGTTTGTCGGCAAGCTCATGCGCGTGCAGGACCTCGATGCCATCCACGCCCTGCTCGAGCAGATGGACAGCTCGAGCCGCCAGTACAACGAGCGTTTCCACAGCCTGGAGCGCTGGCGCGACCGGCTGATCGACGGCAACGACGAGGACCTCGAGCGCTTCGTCAACGAGTACCCCGACACCGACCGCCAGCAGCTGCGCTCACTGGTGCGCCATGCCCAGCACGAAAAGGCCCGGAACAAGCCGCCAGCCGCCGCGCGCAAGGTATTCAAGTACATCCGCGACCTCGACGAGTTGCAGCGCGGGTTGCGCTGACATACGGGACCGATGTGGCAGCGAGCATGCCCGCTGCCACATCGGTCCCCGCAGCCATCACGCCCCGGTACCGCCCACGGTAATCGCATCCAGCTTCAAAGTCGGCTGCCCGACCCCCACTGGCACCGACTGCCCGTCCTTGCCGCATGTCCCTACCCCGCTGTCCAGCGCCAGGTCGTTACCGACCATCGACACACGGCTCATCGCCTCCGGCCCATTGCCGATCAGGGTCGCGCCCTTCACCGGGGCGGTAATCTTGCCGTCTTCGATCAGGTAGGCCTCACTGGTCGAGAACACGAACTTGCCGCTGGTGATGTCCACCTGGCCACCACCGAGGTTGGCGCAGTAGATACCCTTCTTCACCGACGCAATGATTTCCTGCGGGTCGCTTTCGCCGGCTCGCATGTAGGTGTTGGTCATGCGTGGCATCGGCAGGTGCGCATAGGATTCACGGCGACCGTTGCCGGTCACCGCCATGCCCATCAGACGCGCGTTCAGCTTGTCCTGCATGTAGCCCTTGAGTACGCCGTTCTCGATCAGCGTGGTGCATTCGGTCGGGGTGCCTTCGTCATCCACGCTCAGCGATCCACGGCGGCCTTCCAGGGTGCCATCGTCCACGATGGTGCACAGGCTCGACGCCACTTTCTCGCCGATGCGGCCACTGAATGCCGAACTCCCCTTGCGGTTGAAGTCGCCCTCCAGGCCATGGCCGACCGCCTCGTGCAACAGCACGCCCGACCAGCCCGAGCCCAATACCACCGGCAAGGTACCGGCCGGCGCCGGGATGGCCTCCAGGTTCACCAAGGCCTGGCGCAGCGCCTCGCGGGCATAGCCCATCACCCGCTCTTCGGTGAAGAAACGGTAATCGGTACGCCCGCCACCGCCCTGCCCACCGCGCTCGCGACGGCCGTTCTGCTCGACGATGACGCTGACGTTGAAGCGCACCAGCGGGCGCACGTCGGCGGCCAGGCTGCCATCGGCCGCCGCGATCAGGATGCGCTCCCAGACTCCGGCCATGCTCACGCTGACTTGCTGAATGCGGGGGTCCAAGGCGCGGGTAGCGGCATCGACACGCTTGAGCAGCTCGACCTTTTCGGCACGGCTGAGCACGTCCAGCGGGTTGTCCGCGGCATACAGGGCAGTCACCTCCTGGCTGCGGAAGGCCTGCACCGTGCCGTTCTGCCCAGCGCGGGAAATCGAACGGGCCGCACGGGCTGCCGAGGTCAGTGCTTCGAGGTTGATGGCATTGCTGTAGGCGAAACCGGTTTTTTCACCGGATTGGGCACGCACGCCCACGCCTTGGTCGAGGTTGAAACTGCCCTCTTTGACGATGCCGTCTTCCAGCGCCCAGGTTTCCGAGATCTGGCCCTGGAAATACAGGTCGGCGGCGTCGATGCCGGGGCCGGCCAACTCACCCAGTACGCTCTGCAGGCTGTCCAGGGTCAAGCCGCCTGGGGCCAGGAGCTGCTCACTGACGGTGGATAACATCTGGCTCATAGTCACTCCGAGGTGTGCGCAGGCCGCAACGCGCCCTGCGAAAAAAAGCGCCGGTGCGAAACCACCGGCATGCGCGCCCGAATGGACGCTTGTTCTTCAATGTCGCGCTCGGCAAGCAGTACCGCTTCGCCTTGCGCCTGTTCTGCGACGATGCGCCCCCAAGGGTCGACGATCGCCGCATGGCCATGGGTTTCCCGTGGGCCTGGGTGGGTGCCTCCCTGCGCCGCAGCCAGCAGGTAGCACTGGGTTTCGATGGCCCGGGCGCGCACCAGCACCTCCCAATGTGCCGCGCCGGTCACGGCGGTAAAGGCAGCCGGCGCAGTGATCAGCTCCGCGCCGGCAGCACGCAATGCGCTGTACAGTTCGGGGAAACGCAAGTCGTAGCACACGCTAAGCCCCAGCCGTCCGACGGGCGTGTCGGCCACCACCACTTGGGCGCCATGGGCGTAGTCGTCCGATTCACGGTAGCGGCCGCGATTATCGGCAACGTCCACGTCGAACAAGTGCAGCTTGTCATAACGCGCCACCACCTCGCCGTGTTCATCGATCAGCAGCGAGCAGGCATGGGCCTTGGACTCAGGCCGGCCGACCGGTGGCAAGGGCAAGGTACCGGCAACAATCCATAACTTGAGGTCGCGGGCGGTGCGTTTCAACCATGGCAGAATCGGCCCATCACCCAAGGCTTCGGCACGGCCAATGGCTGCGGCGTCCTTGCGGCCCATGGCGGCGAAGTTTTCCGGCAGTACCGCCAGCCGTGCGCCGCCCAACGCTGCCTGCTCCAGCAGGGCACCGGCACGCTGCAGGTTGGCCAGCACGTCATCCTGGCTGACCATCTGGATTACCGCTGCCTTCATGGGTACTCCTAGCGGGATTTCTCGAAAGGTTTCACAAATGTGATTCTAGGCTCTTTCCACGGGCCTTCGACACGGTAGTGAACGCTGGCAAAGCGCGACACACGATCACCGATCAGTCGATCGACCAGGAACAGCGCCCCGCCCACAGCGGGTGCGCCGACGATCAGCGCCGCCAGCGGCAGATTATTGGTCACCGGCAGGCTCACCTGCAGGTTGGCATCCACCCGGTCGCGCACCATGTCCAGCGTGCCATCCAGCTCGAAGTTGCTCGATGGGCCGGTCACGGTGATCGGTTCGCGGGTCACGTACACGCCGCTACTGGCTACCAGCAAACCCTTGACCCGGTCATAGGCCAGGCCCTTGTCGAACAGGTCGGAGAAGTCCAGACGCAGGCGCCGGCCAATCGAGTTGAAGTTGAGCAGGCCGAACACCCGCAGTGCCTGGGCGCTGCCTTCAACCTCGACGAATTGGCCCGTACGCAGCGCCGCATCCATGCTGCCCGAAAAACGCGTCAGGCTCACCGCGGCAGGCGAACCCGGCCAGCGGCCATCTACATCCAGGCGGAAGTCGCGGCTGGTCACGGTGGGAGCGAAGCCCCAGGCCTTGAGCACATCCGCCAGGTTCTTGCCGTCCAGACGCCCTTTGTACCAGCTGCTGGTTTTGCCGGTTTCACCTTCCCAGCCGCCACCGCCATCGATGCGCAAGCCTTTGAAGTCAAGGTCGATGTCGCTGGCGGTAACGCCACGCGCAGTCGGCCGCAGCTTGATCGAGGCGCTGCCGAACAGGTCGTCACCGCGGTAGAGCTTGTCGATGCTCAGGTCCAGCGCCGGCACCTTGCGCGGATCGAACGAGGCCAGCGGGTCCGGGCCTTCTTCAGCCTGCTGCTCTGCGGCGCTGGCGGCAGGCAGGCGCAAGGTCTGCATGCGCACGACCATTGGCGCGCCCTTGGCATCCGGTACGCGGGCGTTGCCGATGACTTCCTTGCTATCGAGGCGCAAATCCCAGGCCGGGCCGCCTCGAGCCAGCCGCACTACAGCCTGATTCAGATCCATGCCGAAGGCTTTCAACTGGCCGATGCTCAGGTCGACGCTTTGCAGGTTCTGCCGCGCACTGCCACCGGGGTCGTCACCGGCCAGGCGGGCCGCCTGTTCTTGCCAGGGAGCCAGGTCCAGCGCCTCCAAACGCCCGCGCACCCTCAGGCCTTGGCTGGCAGGTAGCTGGGCGTCACCGGTACCCAACAGTAGCTCGCCACGGCCCTGTGCCAGCTTGTCGGCCGGTGCGGCATAGGCAAAACGTGCAAGGTCGGTATAGGAGGCATCGAAGCGCCGCTCCGGGCCTTGCAGGTTCATGCTGAAGCGGCTGTCGCGGGTATCCGCCGCTGCTTTGCCGAACGGCGCTGGCAGGTCGATCGCCAGGCCCTTGAGGCTGGAGGTGACGCTCAGGCTGTTTTCCCGGCTGCCCAGGCTTAGCTGCAACTGGTACGGCAGGTCGCCGGACGCCGGCAAGGACGGGGTGAACTGCAGCCAGTCGGTCAACGCTTTGAGCGATACCTGGCCATTGGCATTGATACGGGTCTGCATCTGCCCCGCTTGGCCTTCAGCGGAGATTTGCGCCGTCACTGGCTTGCCGAAGGCCTGCAAGCTGATGCCCTTGCCACTCAGGCCCTTGTCGAAGTCGAAGCTGAAGTCACCCTTCAGGCGGTTCAATTCCAGGCTCGGCGGGGCGACTTTCAGCCGCGCATCGCTGGTGGCGAAGTCCACCTGCACTTTCGGCCGCTGCCCATGGGCCAGCGGGATGTCGAGTTTGACCTTGCCCTTCAGTGGCCCCTCACCTTCCCAGCCGGCGAAAATCTCACCGGTGCCGATTGGTGCTTCCTTGAGGATTTTCAGGCCATCGCCCAGGCTGCCGTCGAAATCGCCATCCAGGTAAAGGTGGCTGTGCTGATCACCCTCGACATGCGGAATATCGACCTGTACATCGCTGACTTTGGTGTCGAGCAACACACCGCGCTGGGCCTTGATGCGCACGCCGCTGTCCTCGATGAACACATCGCCATCCACATGCTGCACCTGCGGCCAACCGGGCTGGAAATCCAGGGCCGCGTCATGCACCTTGAAGAACAGGCTGATACTGCGTGCCTCTGGCACCGCGCCATGATTCAACGACCCCTGGTACTGGAAGTAACCTTCATCCACCGCGCCTTTGACGATGGCGCTGCGCAGCCACTCGTCGAGCGCCGGGCTAAGCACTTCGGGCAGGTATTTGGCGGTATAGCGACCATCGCCCTCGGTCAGGCCGACGCGCAGGTCCATGTAATCCTCGCGGCCTTCCTCGAACAATAGGCGGATCAGGAAGTCACCGGCGATCTTGCCTTCTTCGCCCAGCACCTTGAGGTACGGCGCGATCAGGGTGAAACCGTCTTTGTCCAAGGCCCAGGTCAGCTGTGCATTGGCCTTCTGGTAGTGCCAGGGTTTGGCGAAGATCGGGTACAGATGCAGCATGAACGCATCGGTATCCAGGCGCAGCTCGCCGTGGCCCAGGTCACCACTGATGCTGCCACTGACGTTACCGGCGGCTGGCGCACTGTGATAAGCCTCAAAACCCACCTTCTCCAGGTTGGCGGCGAACTGCAAGCGCTGATCACCCTCGGCCTTGGGCCTGGCCTCGAGGCGCACATTGCGCAGCGCACCGGTCACCTTCAAGCCATTTACCACGTCCATGACGTTGTCTGGCAGCGGTGCCAAGGCATCGATCAACGGGGTCAGCGGCGTGAGGTCGAGACGATCAGCCTGTACCTGCCAGCTTTCATCGGCAGCACTCTGGCCAGGGCGCTGCTGCAACTGCAGGTGCGACTCCCAGCGACGCTTGCCGATGTCCATGGCCAACGAGTCGACCACCACATCGAAGCCCTGCTCGCGACGCTGGAACCAGGCGCCCAAGGCCAGGTTATCCAGCTTGGCGGCCTTTCGTCCGGCATAGGCGCCTTGTAGCTCAGGCGCATTGAGCCGTACTACGGCCTGCTGCAGCTGCCCTTTGCCCCAGTCGACCCAGAACTCACCACCTGCGCGCAGGGTGTCAGCTTGCCACTGTCCCAGCAGACTTGGTGGCAGCCAGTGCGACCAGTCACTTTGCGGCAGGCTCAGATAAGCTTCGACCTGGCCATCGCGCCAGGCCTTGGCCGACATACGGCTGTGCAGGGTGAGTGCCAGAGGCTGGCCGTCAGGCAAGGTCGCCCGCAGGTCCACCGCCTGGCGTGCTGGGCCGGCCTGCAGGCCAGCGCTCACATAAGTCAGGGTAAGCGGGTCGCGCTGCCAGGGGTGCAGGGTGACCTGGCTGTCGAATACATCGACGCGGCCTAGCTGGCGCAGGCGCTGCAACAGGTCGGCCGGGTCCAATGGCGCATCGTCCTTCTTGGGTAGGCCTTCGAGGTCCCAGACGCCCTGCTCGTTCTCACGCAGGATCAACTGCAAGCCGCCCAACTGGATGCGTGCCAGGCGCACTTCGCGGGCGGTGAGGCTGGCCCAGACGTCGGGCACCACCATCACGTCATCCAGGCGCAGCGCGGTGGCGCCTTCGCCCAATTGCAGGTCGCGCACCCGCAGCACCGGTGCCAGCCCGCTCCAACGGCCTTCCAAGGCACCCACATGTACGGGGAGGCCCAGCGCCTGCTCGGCCTTGCGCTCTACATCGGCGCGGTACTCGGCGACCAGCGGCACCAGTTCGCGGCCGAGGCTGACATACAGCGCCACCAAAACCGCCAACAGGGCGCATACGCCCAGCCCCCAGCGGGTCAGGGCGACAAGAACGCGGGTCAGACGTCCCATGGCCATGGCCCTCCAAGTCGTTTATCCATGATGGCCCGTAGTGCCGGTTTTGCCAGCCAGACCATCCAGCGGCGTGTTCGAGAAGACCTCAGAGCAGCACCACGTCGTATTGTTCCTGCGAATACATCGACTCGACCTGGAAGCGAATGGTTCGGCCGATGAAGGCTTCCAGTTCCGCCACGTTGCCCGATTCTTCATCCAGCAGGCGATCGACCACCTTCTGGTTGGCCAGCACACGGTAACCCTCGGCCTGATAGGCACGGGCCTCGCGCAGGATCTCGCGGAAGATTTCGTAACAGATGGTCTCGGGAGTCTTCAGCTTGCCGCGCCCCTGGCAGGCCAGGCACGGCTCGCACAGCACCTGCTCCAGGCTTTCCCGCGTACGCTTGCGGGTCATCTGCACCAGGCCCAGCTCGGTGATGCCGATGATGTTGGTCTTGGCGTGGTCGCGCTCCAGCTGCTTTTCCAGGGTACGCAGCACCTGACGCTGGTGCTCTTCGTCTTCCATATCGATGAAGTCGATGATGATGATGCCGCCAATGTTGCGCAGGCGCAGTTGCCGGGCGATGGCGGTGGCGGCTTCGAGGTTGGTCTTGAAGATGGTTTCTTCGAGGTTGCGATGGCCCACGAACGCCCCGGTGTTGACGTCGATGGTGGTCATCGCTTCGGCCGGGTCGACCACCAGGTAGCCGCCGGACTTCAGCGGCACCTTGCGTTCCAGGGCACGCTGGATCTCGTCTTCGACGCCGTACAGGTCAAAGATAGGCCGCTCGCCTGGGTAGTGTTCGAGGCGGTCGGCGATTTCCGGCATCAGCTCGCCGACGAACTGCGTGGTTTTCTGGAAGGTTTCCCGCGAGTCGATGCGGATCTTTTCGATCTTCGGGTTGACCAGGTCACGCAGGGTACGCAGGGCCAGGCCCAGGTCTTCGTAGATGACTGTGGGTGCGCCGCAGGTCTTGATCTGGGTGCCAATCTGCTCCCACAGGCGGCGCAGGTAGCGGATGTCCTGCAAGATTTCTTCGGCACGCGCGCCCTCGGCTGCGGTGCGCAGGATGAACCCTCCGGCATCCTTGATGTTCTCGCTGTCCATGCAATCGCTGACCACCTGCTTGAGGCGCTCGCGCTCGGCTTCGTCCTCGATTTTCAGCGAAATACCGACATGGCTGCTGCGCGGCATGTACACCAGGTAGCGCGACGGGATCGACAGCTGAGTGGTCAGGCGTGCACCCTTGGTGCCGATCGGGTCCTTGGTCACCTGCACCACAAGGGCCTGGCCTTCGTGTACCAGTGCGGTGATGTTCTCTACCGCCGAACCTTCGCGCTGGGATATTTCCGAGGCATGGATGAACGCTGCGCGCTCCAGGCCGATGTCGACGAAGGCCGCCTGCATGCCCGGCAGCACGCGTACCACCTTGCCCTTGTAGATATTGCCGACGATGCCACGGCGCTGGGTGCGCTCGACGTGCACTTCCTGCAGCACCCCGTTTTCCACCACCGCCACACGTGACTCCATCGGCGTGATGTTGATCAGGATCTCTTCACTCATGGCAGGCTCTCGTCAAAGGTCTTTTGTAATGATGGATGGCGTATGCACTGCTGGCTACTACGGGTTTGTTACCTCTGGCGTATGCACGGGCGCTTGCCAGCAGGCGATGCCGAACTGGCCAAGCACGTCGGCCGTTTCACTGAGCGGCAAGCCAACCACCGCCGAGTAGCTGCCGGAAAGGTCGGTGACGAACACCGCGCCCAGGCCCTGGATGGCGTAGCCGCCAGCCTTGTCCGCTGGCTCGCCGCTGGCCCAGTAGCGCTGCGCTTCATCGGCGCTGATAGTGCGAAAACGTACTGTGCTGGTGACGCAAAAACTGTGCACGCGCTGGCCATCATCGAGGGCGACAGCGGTCAGCACCTGATGCTCACGGCCTGAAAGGTCTGCCAGCATGGCCAAGGCATCTTCGCGGTTTTCCGGCTTGCCGAGAATACGACCATCGAGCACCACGGCAGTGTCTGCGCCGAGCACTACAGCGGGGCCATCGACACTGGCCAGGCCGGCCGCAGCCTTGGCCCGAGCCAGGCGTTCGACGTAGGCCGGTGCGCTTTCGTTGGCTAGCGGGGTTTCATCGATGGGGGCGCTGATGACGCTGAACGGCACACCGATCTGGGTCAGCAGTTCACGACGACGGGGCGAGCCGGAAGCCAGGTATAGCGGGTTCATGCAGACATCTCCCTGTCAGTGGCGCGTCGCCGTCAATTGATATGCAAACGTCGGCGCAAATCGCGCAGGGCGAAACTGATCCACGGCCAGAGCAAGGCACTAATCACCGCCGACCAGACTAGCGCCAGGGTAGGCAGGCGATTGCCGGTCAGTGCGCTGAGCCACAGCTGAATCAGCTGGGCGATGCCGAAGATCACCAGGATGACCAAACTTTGCTGCCACATGGGGAACATGCGCAGGCGTTGCTGCAAGGACAGCACCAGGAAGGTGATGAGGGTAAGGATCAGCGCGTTCTGCCCCAGCAGGGTGCCGTATAGCACATCCTCGGCCAGGCCCAGCAAAAACGCGGTGGTCATGCCGACCTTGTTCGGCACGGCGAGGGTCCAGAACGACACCAGCAATGCCAGCCACATGGGCCGGAACACTTCCATGAACTGCGGCATGGGCGAAACGCTGAGCAGCAAGCCGATGGCGAACGTCAGCCAGATGACCCAGCCATTGTTGCGGCGTGATGCAGCCATCATTGCCTCCGGGTGTGAGCGGGTGCGGCCGGCGTGACAGGTGCAGCAGCTGGGGCTGCTGACTGCGCGGGCGGTGTAGCCGGCGCTGCCGGGGTGGCTGGCACGGCAGGTGCAGCCTGCTCGCCGGTAGCGGCCGGCTGGCCAGCAGGCGCGTTGCCCTTGCGGTCGGCCTCTTCCTGGGCAATGGCGGCATCGGTGGCACGCTGCTCCGGGCTACGCCGATCACTGAACACCAGCAGCATATAGCGGCTGCGGTTGAGTGCGGCGGTGGGGATGGCACGGACAATGGCAAATGGCTGGCCGGAGTCGTGGATCACTTCGTTGACCGTAGCCACCGGGTAACCGGCCGGGAAGCGCTGCCCCATGCCGGAACTGACCAGCAGGTCGCCTTCCTTGATGTCGGCGGTGTCGGCCACATGGCGCAACTCCAGGCGCTCCGGGTTGCCGGTGCCGCTGGCGATGGCACGCAGGCCGTTGCGGTTGACCTGCACCGGAATGCTGTGGGTGGTATCGGTCAGCAACAGCACCCGCGAGGTGTAGGGCATCAACTCGACCACTTGGCCCATCAGGCCACGGGCATCGAGCACTGGCTGGCCCAGGAACACACCATCACGCTCCCCCTTGTTGATCAGGATGCGGTGGGTGAACGGGTTGGGGTCCACACCGATGAGCTCGGCCACTTCGACCTTTTCGTTGACCAGGGCCGATGAATTGAGCAGCTCGCGCAGCCGCACGTTCTGCTCGGTCAGGGCCGCCAGCTTCTGCAGGCGCCCCTGCAGCAGCAGGGCTTCGGTCTTGAGCTTCTCGTTTTCGGCTATCAGCTCGGTTCGGCTGCCGAACTGGCCGGCCACACCTTGCCAGGCACGCTGCGGCAAGTCGGTGATCCAGTACGATTCCATCAGCACCAGGCCCATCTGGCTGCGCACGGGCTTGAGCACGTCGAAGCGCGCGTCGACAACCATCAACGCGACCGACATCACCACCAGAACGAGCAGGCGAACGCCCAGCGAAGGGCCCTTGGAGAAAAGCGGTTTAATGGGCCGTTCCTCGTGGACGACTCAGGAGGTCATTGGACATGGGACAACGCACCAGCCTGGTTGCGGGTTGACGGATACGGCGCCCCAAACGGGCGCCAGCCCAGCGCATACAGGTAGCACTGTGCGTACTACCTGTAAACCGGGCGCTCGTGAACAGCGAGTGGGATCACTCGCTGGAGAGCAAGTCCATCGCGTGCTTGTCCATCATCTCCAGGGCGCGACCGCCGCCACGGGCGACACAGGTCAGCGGGTCCTCGGCGACGATCACCGGCAGGCCGGTTTCCTGGGCCAGCAGTTTGTCGAGGTCACGCAGCAGCGCACCACCACCGGTCAGCACCAGACCACGCTCGGCGATGTCCGAAGCCAGCTCCGGCGGCGACTGCTCGAGGGCGCTCTTGACCGCTTGGACGATGGTCGCCAGCGACTCTTGCAGCGCTTCGAGCACTTCGTTGGAGTTCAGGGTGAAGGCACGCGGTACGCCTTCGGCCAGGTTGCGGCCGCGAACGTCGACTTCACGTACTTCGCCACCGGGGTAGGCCGTACCGATTTCCTGCTTGATACGCTCGGCGGTGGATTCGCCGATCAGGCTGCCGTAGTTGCGGCGCACGTAGGTGACGATGGCTTCGTCGAAGCGATCGCCGCCAACGCGCACGGATTCGGCATAGACCACGCCGTTCAGCGAGATCAGGGCGATTTCGGTGGTACCGCCACCGATATCGACGACCATCGATCCGCGAGCCTCTTCGACCGGCAGGCCGGCACCGATGGCAGCAGCCATCGGCTCTTCGATCAGGAACACTTCACGGGCACCGGCACCCAAAGCCGACTCGCGGATGGCGCGGCGCTCGACCTGGGTCGACTTGCACGGCACGCAGATCAGCACGCGTGGGCTTGGCTGCAGGAAGCTGTTCTCGTGAACCTTGTTGATAAAATATTGCAACATTTTTTCGCACACGCTGAAGTCGGCGATGACGCCGTCCTTCATCGGACGAATGGCAGCAATGTTGCCAGGCGTACGGCCCAGCATGCGTTTGGCTTCGGTACCGACGGCGACGACGCTTTTCTGGTTGCCATGGGTACGGATGGCAACAACCGAGGGCTCATTCAGGACGATACCGCGCTCACGCACGTAAATAAGGGTGTTGGCAGTACCCAGGTCGATGGAAAGATCGCTGGAAAACATGCCACGCAGTTTCTTGAACATGGGAAAGTGACCCTGGGGAAAGCGTGGGTAAAAAAGTGCGGCAAACTCTAACAATGGCAGGGATTTTGGGCAAGGAGCCAATATGTTAAATTGGCTGTTTTTCCGAGCACGCCAG